>NZ_JBNJOH010000044.1:0-35694 GCF_050113735.1 Vibrio sp. TRT 2004
ATCCGAGAGCAATAAAACCAAAGGCAAAGAAATACCCCAATAAAAAGAAAGCCAGTCAGCTTAACTGACTGGCATTAAGCTGAAAGGCTACCTTTTTATTTGTTGAAACAGGCTATTGCGCATATGAGCCGTGGGCGAGTCAGTTGAAATTGTTCTTTTTAAAGCTGTCCACGTAGGCTTTATCTTCACGCATAATGTGCTGGCTGAGCCAGTTCTTTAAGAAGCTCATCAGTTCATCACCAATGTCATCCCCACGTTCGACTCGCTTTTGGAAATCGAGCACTTGCGCAACCAGTTGGTTGTGCTTTTCGATGTGTTCTTTGGTTTGTGAGTAGTCGATTTGATCAAACAGTACCTCTTCGTATTTAAAATGATTGGCCGTGTAATCAATCAGACCTTGTACGACTCGTTTGATAGAACTTAACCCGTAGTTATGTTTTAGTAAGTGGTATAGCTCATTAATCAAATGCAGTAAGGCTTGATGCTGGCGGTTGATCTCTTCGAGACCAATGTCCAGCTGACTGCTCCATTCCATCAATTTATCTCGCTTAGCTTCCTCTGCGTCTATCTGTCGTTGGTCAGTCGCAAAACGGTGTAGCAGGGAGTCAATCTCACCAGATAGGTTTCTTACGGTAATGCTGGCGAGTAAGGTTTCCTGTGTCGCTCGGACGTTGTTGTCTGACTCGTTGGCAATAAGTTGCAAGCACTGCTCAAGATCTTGAGTTTTTTTCGTCTGTTCATCGGAAGAGTGCGCGATATGTTGTCCATATTCACGTACATCATCGATTTGTAGGTTGAGTTCTTTAAACGTGTGTTCTGCCGCAGATGCGATAGCCAGTGAGCGTTCCATGCTGGATTTGTTTTCCTTCATGGTCTGCAAAACATCGTCAGTTTTGGCTTGCAAGTTGTTAATTTTTTGTCTTATTTCTTCGGTTGCTTGTTGGGTTCTCATTGCTAAAGAACGCACTTCATCGGCAACCACGGCAAAGCCACGGCCCTGTTCACCTGCACGGGCACTTTCTATTGCGGCATTTAAGGCGAGTAGATTCGTTTGTTCAGCGATGCTACTGATGGTTTCCATTACCTGACTGATTTGTGCCGTTTCGTGCATCAGGGACTGAAAGTGTTCGTTTGAGTTGTCTATGTGCTGGTTGGCGTTATCGAGAGCTGTTTCCAAGGCAATCATATCTTTGGTGCCTTGATCCGCTTTTGTTTTTGCTTCATTAGCGAGTGACGCTGTTGACTCGCAATAGCTTGATACATTGTGTGTGATTTCAGAGAGCTGTTCGATGATCTGTCGGGCGGTATCGACATCACTCTTTTGACCAACAGCCCCTGCTTTAGAGATCCCAGAGTCTTTTTGCACGGTATCCGCGACGCTGACCAAACGAGCGGTTGACTTACGCAATGCGTGAACGGTGCGAGAGATGTCTTCACCTATCCGGTTAAAGGTGCGTAGGAGTGGCGCGGTGAGATCATCATCGCTAGCAACTCTAACGGTAAGATCCCCTTCTGAAAGATGGCGTGCTGCCTGACTGATTTGCTGCAACATGCCACCCATTGAACGGATAATGTTTAAAACAATGACATGGTAAAGCACCACTAGCAGTAACCAACCCCACTGCTGGAGAAAGAACAGATATCCAGCCAGCGGAAGAATCAAAAGGGTCATTGTGATAGACCACTGTACTGGGGTTAATTGGCTCAATTTGGATGCTAGCGATTTAAACATACCTTCGCCTCTTATAGATTACCGTTGATCACTCCATTAAATTTAGGCGAAAGATTGGGATTCCCCATACTAAATATGCAAATTATTTTAGTGTCACTAAGCAAGCGTAGTTAGAAGGTAAAGGTGGCTTAAATCGAAAGAGTGACCGAGTGGTTATCGCTCTGGATTGCACCCCTGTAGAGGGGGGACTGTGTCGAAACGCGCAGAAAAAAGCGTTTTCCAATTAGGAAAAACCTGATTGATAGAATTTCTCACTGCCTATTCCACAAATCTGGTAATCATTACTTTATTAATAAAATGTAGTGATGTTTTATATGGATTGTTAATTTGAGCGGCGGGCTCTAACGCTGACTCTAAACTTATGAAGTGGGAATAGCTCAGTGAATCAGATGGTTGATCGAGATCTTGACGTCTCTGTTGTCGAATTGGACACACCGCGATCACGTCGTGGCAGTTTCAAGTGGCGCGGTATCGAAGTGCGGCTTGGCCTCGCGTTAGCCATGCTATCGATGACGACTCTATTGCTGGCGCTGTTCAGTTCGACCACCTATGACAGGCTTGAGTTAGCGTTGGTTGACCTAAAAGAGAAAGAGATACCAGCTTTGGAGCAAGCGGCTCGGTTGAATGATATGGTGAGACTTGTGATCACCGACTCTTCGCAACTGGTGGCCGCGGACTCAAATCTTGAACGACGCAAAGCGATGCAACGTGTCGAAGAGAGCATCAATGAAATGGGGCGGGTACTGGCACATTTTCCTGAGTACTACGCTTACTTTAAAGATCTCATCATGCAAGTGAGCAACAGCCTTAGCCTACTGTATCAAAGTGGTGAAGAGTCTCGTGAACTCAATAAAGAGTTACGCCATTTGCTCGAAGGTTTTTATCCCTTGCTTCAACAGGTGAGTGAAGAACTCGATAGTCTTCCTCAACAGCAAAAATCCCGTCTTCAATACAGTCAGCTGAAAGCATTGTTGTTTTATCAGTTGGGTTTGGTAGAAAAACTTTATAACGATGGCAGCTTTAATGAGTTGGATTACACCACTTATCGGCTCGAGCAGTTGGGTCAAGATTGGTTTAGTCTGTGGTTGGCAAGTGGCTTAGCGAGTTCTTTACCTGCGCTGGATGAAAAACTATCGGTTATCTATACTCTCGCGTCTCGTTCAAGTCGTCTGGTTCAGCTAAAGAATCAGGCGCTAGAACATCATTATCAGCAAGAATTTTTACTGGAAAACAGTCGTAAGTATCTTCATCAGCTATCGGTTCAGATAGAACGAAATACCGCGAATGTGAATTTAGAGATTGATTCCTCTATCGCTCATGTCCAACGCTTGCTAGCCTCTAACCGTACCTTTTCTCTGGCTTTGTCACTGTTTAGCCTAATCGCTGCTGCGGGTATTTCTTGGTTCTACGTTCGTAAGAATATTTTGGAACGTTTGCTCAATTTGCGTGATGACATGTTCGCTATTTCAACCGGCCATTTGGATACAAAGATTGAGCTAAAAGGTCATGATGAAATTACCCAAATGGCGAAGTCCCTTCAGGTGTTTCAGGCGACAGCTAAAGTGGTGAAGAAAACCAATCAAAAGCTCGAAGCAGAAGTGGAAGAGCGCCGTGTGGCGGAAGAGAAACTACGAGTGACTCAAGATGAACTGATTCAGGCAGGAAAACTCGCCGCATTAGGCCAGTTAAGCGTGGGGATTACTCATGAGATCAATCAACCACTGACGGCCATAAGCAGCCATACTCGCAGCGCTCAGAAATGGTTAGAGCAGCAGAGAAGTGATAAAGCGACCCACAACCTCCAAAAAATCGAACAGCTCCTCGGTAAAGTGGCGGCGTTGACGCATCACCTCAAAGCTTTCTCTCGCAAAAGTGATGGAAAAATCTCATCGGTTGAAGTCATGCCGGTTGTCAATGATGCGATTGAACTGTTTACCAACCGTCAGGTACCGATAGTGCTCGATTGTGACCTTGCTTCTGATGAGATCGTACGGGCGAATCCGATTCGCTTAGAGCAGGTGTTGGTCAACCTGATCAGTAACGCCATTGATGCGGTAGAAAACAAATCAGAGCCACTGATCTTAGTATCGGTGGCACGCGTTGATAATAACGTGACCATAGCGGTCAAAGACAATGGTAAAGGCATTATCGAAGACGATATTCCGCATATTTTTGACCCATTTTATACCCGTAAAGAGGTTGGCAAGGGCCTAGGTTTAGGTCTGTCTATCGCCTTTAATATCATCAAGGATTTTGGTGGTTCGATACGGGTGCATTCTCAGCCTGAGTTTGGCAGTGAGTTTGTAGTACATCTTAAACAAGGCGAAAAAGCATGACGATGGATAAGCGTATCACCCTGATTGATGACGAGCTGGATGTTGTAGAAGCCGTGGGCGAAATGCTCGAACTTGAAGGTTTCACCGTCACTGGATTTACCGACCCTAAAAGTGGTCTGAAATCACTCTCGCCTGATAGTCGACAGGTGGTTCTGTGCGATGTTCGAATGCCTCAGTTAGATGGATTATCGATGTTAGAAGCGATTCAGAGTCGCTCGCCACATTGCGAAGTCATCCTAATGAGTGGTCATGGGGATATTCCGATGGCCATCGAAGCAATCAAACTCGGCGCGTTCGATTTTATTGAAAAACCACTCCAAAGTGATGAACTGATTGAAAAGCTCAACCTTGCCGCCACACATATTCACAATGCTCCCATAGCTCAAAACACCACGGCGGAGCAACCGATTGAAAACGTGATTATTGGTGTTTCTAGCCAGATGGAGATGATTAGGACGCAAGTTCTCGCATTGGCGCGTACGGGTGTCGATACCATTATCAACGGTGAAACTGGCACGGGGAAAGAGGTTATTGCACGAGCGCTTCACCGCTATTCAGCACGACGAGAAAAGCCCTTTGTTGCAATTAACTGTGGCGGGATGACCGAAAGCATCATAGAGAGCGAACTATTTGGTCATGAGGCGGGCTCGTTTACTAGCGCCAACAAAAAGCGGATTGGTAAAATCGAGCAGGCGCATGGTGGCACACTGTTTTTAGATGAAATTGAAAGCATGCCAATCTCAGTGCAAATTAAGTTATTGCGTGTCATTCAGGAGCGGGTGATTGAGCGGGTTGGCGGCAATACATTGATTCCGGTCGATATCACGATTGTGGCGGCAAGCAAGGCGGATTTGGCGGAGCTGAGTCAGCGTGGTGAGTTTAGAGCGGATCTGTTTTATCGACTCAATATTGCCAGTCTGAATCTCCCACCTCTTCGTCAGCGTAAGGAAGATATTCAGTCCTTGTTTCGTCATTTTGTCGTTCAGGCCAGTCAAAAATATAAGACTCGCGCATCGACACTTTACGCCGAACAAATCCAACAACTGTGTCGACATGATTGGCCAGGCAATGTGCGAGAGTTAAGAAATGTGGCTGACCGTTTTGTGCTTGGGATCGTTGGCGAAGGTTTTGATCTTCAAGCGCCTTCAACCTTGAGTAGTGATGGCTTTGCGTTTGAGCAGCAGATGGAACAGTACGAGCGTAACGTTCTTACCGAAGCGTTGATTGAAATGGCGGGCAACATCAACGAGGTGTCATTGCGCTTAAATCTGCCAAGAAAAACCCTTTATCGTAAGATGAAAAAACACCAACTGGACAAAGAGAGTTTTAAAGCAAGTCGCCAGATTTAGGGACAAGACATAATTGACCCATCATAGAAGCTTAATAAAAACGTTATACTTATCTGATTGAATTGCAAGCGAAAAGTTTTTGGCACGCTGCGTGCAAAATGGATGGTCGTTCTGGTTAGAAGTCAGGGAGTTAGTCGTATGTTACGACGGAGACTTTTCCCAGTCCGGAACTCCATAAATAACAAACAACTATTTGCTGCAAGGAGAATCAACAGATGAAGCAAATCTTAACCAGTAGTATCGCCCTATTGCTAGGTGTTAGCTCAATGGCGATGGCTGCAAACGAGCCAGCGCAGGTTGGGCCACGCCCGCTATACCTCGTCAGTGATATGGAAGAGGGACCTCTGAAAACTAAGTTGGAAAGCTGTCAGGCCGGCCCATTTTATCGTAGCGACTTCTCTATCGGCCACCGTGGAGCAGCAATGCAGTTTCCAGAGCACACCAAAGAGTCTTACTTGGCTGCGATCGCAATGGGTGCTGGGGTGTTAGAGTGTGATGTGACCTTTACCAAAGATAAACAGTTGGTCTGTCGTCACTCACAAAGTGATTTGCATACTACAACCGATGTACTTGCTCATCCTGAACTTGCTAAGAAGTGTACGGTACCATTCAAACCTGCTAATCCAGCCACTGGTGAAGATGCACAGGTAGAATGTCGTACGTCAGATTTCACGTTGGCGGAATTTAAGACTCTTAAAGGCAAAATGGATGGGGCGAATCCAAAAGCGACAACGGTTGAAGAGTACATGAACGGGACTCCAGGCTGGCGTACAGACCTCTATTCGCAAACAGGGACTTTGATGACCCACGCCGAGAGTGCTGCACTGTTTAAAAAATATGGTGTTAAGGTGACTCCTGAATTGAAGTCAGCTGCCGTGAAGATGCCTTTCCAAGGCTTTAGTCAGGAAATGTATGCTCAGAAGTTGATCGATGAGCTTAAACAAGCGGGCTTCTCTCCTGATGAAGCTTATGTTCAGTCATTCAATCTTGATGATGTTAAATACTGGATCAAAAATGAGGCTAAGTTTGGTAAGCAAGCTGTCTACCTTGATGACCGTATGTACGAAAAAGAGGGTTTTGCTGCTACGTTGGAAAACATGAAGGAGCTCTCTGATCAAGGTGTTCAAATTATTGCTCCGCCTTTGTATGCCTTGATTCAACTTGATGAGAATAACAATATTGTCCAGTCTGACTATGCCAAGCTAGCGAAGCAAGCGGATCTCGACATCATTGCTTGGACACTAGAGCGTTCAGGTCCATTGGCGCAAGGCGGTGGCTGGTACTATCAATCCGTCACAGACCAGATCAAGCGTGATGGCGATATGATGAAAGTACTCGATGTCTTAGCGAAGGACGTCGGTGTGCTTGGTGTATTTAGTGACTGGCCATCGACGGTGACCTATTACGCGAACTGTATGGATATCTAAGTTTTCGTTGCTATCTACCGTTAAAAAAAAGGGTCAAATGACCCTTTTTTTCGTTTCGATTTGGCTGGGACAGAAATGACCCAAACATCTTAAAATTAATTGGACACAAATGACCCAAACTAAAAATGGTTAAATTGAAGTTCTGTTAAGTTTTTGATATTTAAGGTTAAAATAGTTGGCACAACCCCTGCTATAGGAGAGGTGAACATCAACAATAACGTGAATGTAAGGTTCTAATATGAAAAACAGTGTAAAAGGATTGTTAATCGCTGGTTCTTTGCTGCTGCCATCAATGGCGATGGCAAGTGAGTGTACTTATCGTGGGGTACTGGATGATAGATACTGTGATGAAAATAAAGACTTAGTGGCTGACGCGCCCAAAGATGCGAGTGAGTGGATTGATCCAAGTACACTCGTATTTACCTACACTCCCGTTGAGGACCCTGCTCTGTACAAGGATGCATTTGCAGATTTTCAGGCGCACCTAAGCAAAATTACCGGTAAAAAAGTCATCTATTACACCGTTCACTCTAACTCAGCTCAGGTTGAGGCGATGCGTTCAGGTCGTCTTCATGTTGCTGGTTTCTCAACGGGTCCAACGGGCTACGCTGTTAACCTTGCGGGTTACGTACCGATCGCTGTTAAAGGTGATGAGTCAGGTTTCCAAGGTTACAACCTAATTACTATCGTCCGTAAAGACAGTGGCATCAATGAAATGGCGGATCTGAAAGGTAAGAAAGTCGCGCATACGTCAGCGTCTTCCAACTCTGGTAACCTTGCTCCGCGCGCTCTATTCCCAGCTCAAGGCCTCGTACCGGATCAAGATTACAAAGTGCTTTACTCTGGTAAGCATGACCAATCTATCCTAGGTGTTTACAACGGTGACTACGATGCTGCCCCAGTTGCTTCAGATGTGTATGACCGTATGGTTGCAGCTGGCCGTGTTGATGCCTCTGAGCTAAAAATTATCTACCGTAGCCCACGTTTCCCAACTTCTGCATTTGGCTACGCATACAACCTGAAACCAGAGCTTGTAGAGAAGATCAACGAAGCCTTCTTCAGCTACCGCTTTACCAAAGAGATGAGCGATGCGTTTAAAGGCGCTGACCGTTTCTCACCAATTACTTACCAAGAAGATTGGTCAGTTATCCGTGATATTGCCCACGCGACAGGTACCGCTTACACCAAAGCCGGTCTGAAAAAACTGGCTGAAAAAGATGCAGCTAAGCGAGCTAAGAAGAAAGCGGAAGAGTTAGCAAAGCAAGCTAAGACGCAATAATCCTTTAACAAACCCATCATTCTAAATAAATGTACGGTGTCCTCGTGTGTAGGGCACAGGGCACCGTATATCCATAAGAAAACAAGGAATAGTAGTATGGCCGTAGCGAGCTATGACGGAATAAAGATCAATAACCTTTTTCATCAATACGTGGCAGGCAAGCCAATCCTTAAAGGTATCGACATCAATATCGACCAACCGGGTATCATTGCCATCATCGGCCCGTCAGGTACAGGTAAGAGTACCTTGCTTCGTTGTATTAACCGCCTTAACGATCCAACCAGTGGCGAGATTCTGTTTGAAGGCGAGGATCTGACAAAACTGAGTGGGCAGGCACTACGTAAGCAGCGTCGTCATATCGGTATGGTTTTTCAGGAGTACAACCTAGTTGAGCGTTTGACTGTGATTGAGAACGTCTTGTGTGGTCGTCTTGGTTACATGTCTTCTTGGAACGCATGGCGTCGTAACTACTCGAAAGAAGATCTCAAAAAAGCCTTCGAATTATTAGAGTTTGTTGGCTTGCAAGATTTCGCCAATCAGCGTGCAGATAGCTTGTCTGGTGGTCAGCGTCAACGTGTTGGTATCGCCCGTGCCGTGATGCAAGACCCGTACATATTGCTGGCGGATGAGCCGACCTCCTCGCTTGACCCTAAAACCGCGGTAGAAATCATGGAACTAATGGAAACCTTCGCCCAGGAGAAGCAGATACCTGTGTTGGTCAATATTCATGATGTTAACCTCGCTAAACGTTTTGCGAAACGTATTATCGGTATGTGCAATGGTAAAGTGCATTATGACGGCCGCCCTGAAGGCATCAGCGAAGATGACCTAAAAATTATTTATGGAGGTGAGTCATGGCTGGATTAAGCTCATCGACCAAAACAGCGGTAGAGGCGATTGAAAATCCGTTTAAGGCATCGTGGGCGAGCCGCTTGGGTGTCGTAGCTGTGATTGGCTATCTTTTTTATAGTATCTCGACGCTCAATTTAACTTGGGATCGATTTATGGTCGGCTTAGGGGAAAGTGAGCGTTTACTTAGTCGCATGTTTCCGCCTGATTTCTCACGCTCAAATCTGCTCTTGAGTGGTTTGGCTGAGAGTTTACAAATCGCGATTATTTCGAGCTTTTTCGGCATCGTTATCTCATTGTTTCTTGGTCTGCTTGCGGCGCGAAACATGATGCCAAATATTGTCTCAACACCAGTTCGTGGCTTTATTGCTCTGTGTCGCTCTTTCCACCCGGTCATCATCGCCATCTTGTTTGTTAAGGCCGTCGGTTTTGGTGCACTGGCGGGTATTTTAACTCTGGTTTTTGCTTCGATTGGTTTTATTGCCAAGCTGTTTGCTGAGGCGATTGAGGAGATCTCGTTTAAGCAAGTTGAAGCGATTCGAGCGACAGGCGCAAGTTTTATGAGTGTCATTCTGTTCGCGGTTATGCCACAGGTATTCACTCGCTTTATCGGTTTTGCCAGCTATCAGTTGGACTCAAACCTACGTAACTCGACCATGGTCGGTATTGTTGGCGCTGGTGGCTTGGGTGGCACGCTTTTCTCTGCATTCCAGCGTTTTGATTATGACTTTGTTGCTGCGATTCTTATCACTATTATCGCGCTAATCCTTGTCGGTGAGTTCTTATCTAATGTTGTAAGGAGAATCTTCTAATGACGACCGCTTCTATTGATAGAGAATGGCAACGTTTCACCTTTAGTGAGCGTATCGCAAGATTTGCTGCTTACCTCTGCTTTGTTTCTGCAATCGTATGGTCATGGCAGACGGTTGAAGTGATACCAGAATTCTTGTACGACGCGCCTGCTCAGTTTGCCGATATGTTTAGTCGTATGGTTCCGATGGACTACGGCTTCTATCCTGAAACGATTCATGATGCGATGGTTGAAACGCTGCATATCGCCACGTTAGGGACGCTATTTACGTTAGTTCTGGCGATTCCATTAGCCTTGCTTAATGCGCCAAATATCACCCCAAATAAGACGCTTAACTGGATTGCTCAGTTCTTCTTGGTTTCATCTCGCTCGGTGAACTCATTGGTTTGGGCATTGCTGTTTATTGCCCTGTTTGGTCCAGGTGTGCTGGCTGGAATCATGGCGATTGCGGTTCGTAGCGTAGGCTTTGTTGGTAAACTGTTGGCGGAAGCGATCGCAGAAGTCAACATGGGCACCATTGAAGCGCTGAAAGCAACCGGTGCGTCATGGGGAAGCATCTTGTTCAAAGGTTATTGGCCTCAGGTTATGCCAGCATTCTTCTCAATCGTACTGTTTCGTTGGGATATCAACGTCCGTGAATCGGCGGTTCTGGGATTGGTAGGTGCAGGTGGTATTGGCGTGGTGCTAAATGATGCGCAGAATCTGTTTGAATGGCAGAAAGTATCGATGATTCTGGTGAGCATTTTTGCGGTCGTTGTACTGGCTGAAGCGCTAGTTGTCCACGTACGTAAGAAACTGATTTAAACAACAACATCAAATGGCTAGGTGTTGTATTCAAAAGGCAGGGAGTACCTGCCTTTTCTTTTAAGCTACAAATACTTCTCTATGGGCAGTAGTTGGAGAAAGTAAGACTCAAATCGCTGCCATCGCCCTGTCTCTGGCTCATGATCATAGATTTGAGAACCGGAAGACCACATCACGTCACCGTTTTGTAATTCTAATCTCCAGCTATTCTCCTGATCCATCGCCTGCAAAATGTTGTCAGCAAGACGCTGTGCGACATCAAGGTCTTCTATCACCAGCAGTGACTCAGTATTTAGGTAAGTCGATCTAAGGTTAAAGTTAAACGAGCCAACCGTGGCAACACGATCGTCAAACACCGCAGATTTTGAGTGAAGGCCATAACCGATGGCAGGCGCACACTTGTTGGCATCTTTGGTTGAAATCTCACACACCTCAGCGTTGGGCTTCAACTCATACAGTTTAATGCCGTGTTCGAGCATATCTTCGCGTCGACCAGCGTAACCAGAATGGTTAGTGATCAGATCATTAGACGCCATAGAATTGGTTAAGGCTTTAATCTCGACACCACCACGAGTCAGTACTTGCATCGCTTCTAGCTGTTGATCGTCAAAGATCAGGTATGCGGATTCGAGAACGATCTTCTGCTTAGATTGCTGGGCGAGTGCCGAGAGATATTGCGCCGTTGTTTTGGGTTGGTTAGTGTTACTGACGTCATCGGGAACTGGCTGATCAGCAATATAACTGGCTTCAACCCAATCCATACTGGCCATGATGTTGCCTAAGAAAGTGAGCGCGTTAGATTGCCCTTGTGGCAAAGCAGGGTAGTTGGTGTAGTGTGGTACGGCAATATCATCGATCAGACTCAGATCGGCGATTGCTTCGTTATTGAGTAGATCCACTGGGTAAGACCAGCGACTGTTCCAATATTGATTGAAGCTGGTTTCAATGTCACCAACTACAGTACCCATTACCATCGCGTCACGATCACGGAAGTTGATATCGTTGGCAAGGTCGAAATATTCATCCCCAATGTTGCGACCACCAATAATAGATACAGCCCCATCGACGGTAAACGACTTGTTGTGCATGCGTCTATTCAAACGGGAAAAATCGCCCAGTACGTTGAGCCACTTTGTGACCCCTCGGCGCGTAGGGATGGGGTTAAAGACACGAATCTCGATATTGGGATGAGCATTAAGCGCACTGAGAAGTGCTTCACGTTCGTTGAGGTTGATATCATCGAGCATCACCCTGACTCTAACACCACGGTTTGCTGCCGCGACAACTCGACTGGCGAGATACTTCCCAGAGCGATCCGAGTTCCAGATGTAGTATTGAATATCGATGCTGTGCTGTGCACTCTCGATAAGAGCAAGTCGTTGACTCAAGGCTTGCCAACCACTCTCTTGCAACGTCACTGCGCTGGTTTTCGTTGCTTGGTTAGTGGCATATGCTTCGCTTAACAGGGATAACTGACTGCTACTAGGTGTTGATGTCACTTGTGGTTGATGCTCTATCTGCTCTGGAAGAGTGCCACAACCGGCGAGCAACGTGGTAAGAACTAAGCTGGTGGTTATCCGCTTAAGGGGTAGCATTAATGATTCCTTGATAGGGTTGAGATATCTCTGATTATTAACGATAGTGTACTTGGCTGCTACTACAATACACAGTTAATGATGAGTTAAGCCCTAAGCCGTTGGAGCTTGTAGTGCCTAGACACCCAATCGCTACTTGTTGGTGGTTGTATTAGAGATGAGTTCGCACTCAGCCTCACTCTGTTCTCTATTTTTTTCTACCGCTTCTCTCTCGTGCATCGCTTTGATGAGCTCTAAGTCAAGTTTAGCGAAGTAGATATCCTCTTCTGCTTTGCCTCGTAAGCGGAGTTTCTCTGTGAAGTCCATGGTGTGATACTCCTTGCTCTGATTTGATACTAAAAGTATAGCCAAGCACCAGCATCAGCGACGTGAGTGGTTCACACTTTATTATTAACAAAGTAATCAATTAAGAGCTAGTATTAATGAAGTGCTCGCGTGAGTAGTGGAGGTAAACATGAAGTTTCTTGTTCAATTCGATGAAGAAGGGATGTACCAGAACAACGCTTGGGATATTCCGGTACCGTATGTGAAAGGGGAAGTTCGCGCGCTTAACCCGTTACTTGCTATGGTTCTTATCGAACGAAATCAGGCGCACCTGTATACCAATCTCAAAGACCAACGACTGACTATTTCGGACGAGAAACACTAACTAGATCTGGACGCCAGAGGTGCTACCGTACTTTTAGTTCAAGCAACTGTTGAGCAAATTCGGCAAATCCAAAGCCACCAGGTTTCGTCATTACCCTTGAAGGTTTATGGCTTAGCTTATCCCAATAATGTTCTATATTCTTTACCCCGACCGTGAGTGGGAGCGTTTCAAACATCTGCTGATCGTTGAGTGAATCACCGACGTAGCAGCATGTATTTAAAATATCCAGTTCAGATAGCCCGTGTTTCTTTAAGAAGTGAAACGCAGAATTGCGCTTTGAATGCTCACCATACCAAGCGTTGATGTGGATTGAACTGGCTGTCGCGTGAGCGCCTAAACGATGAATTTTGGCGACGATCTCTTCTACAATCCGACTGTCTAGCGGTTGCCTATTCTGGCCAATATCAATGGCCACTTCGCATAAACGGTAGGCTTGATCCAGCGTAAGGTTTACGTCGGGGTAGTCAACAAGGATCTGTTCCACCTGAGCTTTAAGTTCTGCTTGTCGTTGTCGCATGGTGCCAAGCGGTACTGAACTGGACAGAGAAACCCCTTTTCTGCCTTTTGCCAACGTAAATGCACCGTTTTCCCCCAAGACAGCATCGACAGGCCAAAGTTGTGCGATATGGTCACACCATCCAGCGCAGGCGCCAGTCACTGCCACGACCTTGATTCCCTTTTGTTGAAGAGACTGGAGTGCAATGAGCGTTTCAGGTGGCAGTTTGCCTTGCCAGGTAAGCGTGTCGTCGACGTCTGTCAGTACCCATTCGACTGACTTCCATTCCGTTGAAAGAGCGTTATCCATTAAAGTTCTTATTTTAGTTGAGCAATCGCACCAGTGTATCGATTCTCAACCGCGAAATCAGTGAGGTAGACGGGGCTGTGGGGAAAAGTTTGGCCACGCAGTAATAATCCTCGTTTAGCTTATTGACTATCAACAATATGGCTATGCATCGAGTTCAGCATGCATTAGAGTCAAACACACTCGTTATCAGGACACACACAGCAGCGTTATCAGGACACACACCAAGAACAGAGTTTAGAAATGAATTGTTAAAGCGTGTGTCCCTCCAATTATTAAAGCGTGTGTCCCTCCAATTTTCCAATTTCAGTTGTCGCGCTATAAGAACAACGAATCGGTTTGAACTAGCTCTGATGTTTAAGGCACAATAGCCAGTGAAAGACGTCGTTTCTTTATATACAAGGTTTTGTTTTTATTGGAGTATCGAAAATCATGGATGAAAGAAGTCAGGCCTATCTGGATCAGTATTTAAACTCATTGCCTGCAGAGCTTGCTGCACAGCACACCTCATTTAGTTCAGATTACTATTGTAATGATGAGTATAACGCCAACCTATGCGCTGATCTGATCCTTCGCGGTGAGAAACGTGCGTCATGCAGCATGGAGTATTGGTATCGTCACCAAGGCGAGCCGATGCCTCAGGTCGGCCATCTTCAAGTTGTGACTGACTGGCATGGAAATCCAGTTTGCATCGTTGAGATCAGTTCAGTGAGTACCGCTAAGTATTGTGATGTCAGCGCTGAGTTTGCTGCAGAAGAGGGGGAAGGAGATAAGTCTCTTCAATGGTGGCGAGAAGCACACTGGGACTTTTTTAGTAAAGAGTGTGCAGAACTGGGCATTGAACCGACCCAAGAGATGATGTTGGTGTTAGAACGCTTCAAAGTTGTTTATAAATAATCATTGTCGTTGGCAAATGAGCTATTATGAAAAATCATCGTATCAACAGTCACTTATTGGTTTTTTAACGGAGTAAACCATGAAGCACTTATTACTGTGCATCGCTCTACTGTCACTCGCGGGCTGTTTGGGTATGCCTCAAAACGTTCAACCTGTTAGCGATTTTAAGCTCGATAGTTACCTAGGCAAATGGTACGAAGTGGCTCGTTTAGATCATTCGTTCGAGCGTGGTTTAAGCGATGTGACTGCCGAATATGTCATGCGCCCTGACGGTGGCGTATCGGTCATCAACCGTGGCTATTCTGCTGAGAACAAAGAGTGGAAGCAGGCTGAAGGAAAGGCCTACTTCGTCAATAGCGAGAATGAGGGCTATCTGAAAGTCTCGTTTTTTGGCCCTTTTTATGGCTCATACGTGGTGTTTGAATTAGAAAAACAGAATTACGACTACGCATTTGTATCAGGTCCAAATACCGATTATCTGTGGTTATTGTCGCGCAAGCCAGACGTCAGCCCTGATGTCAAAGCAAAGTTTGAGCGATTGGCTCAGCAGAATGGGTTCAACGTGTCAGATCTTATTTACGTCGAGCACAAGTAAAACTCACAGTGTTTAAAAGATAGGAAGCCCAAGTGGCTTCCTATCTGTCGGTGACAAAGCGAGCGCATCAATGCGAATGATGCAATAGCCCTGCTGAAATCATCGTAGCGGTGGCGATTTCCTGACATCGCTTGGTGTTTACACAGCTACCCGAAGCGACGTTTTGAGCACTTGAATAGACCGTTTGACCTTCTTTTATCGTTTCCAACACTTTGATATCAGCCAGTGTTTCAGGTTTTGCTGTTAGTGGATTCTCAGACAAAATAACTAGGTCAGCGAGTTTACCTACTTCTAGTGATCCTTTATTTTTCTCTTCTTTGTATTGAATCGCTGCCCACAAGGTTTGCGATTTCAATCCGTCTAGTGCCGAGACACGTTGTTTTGGCCCCAACACATGACCAGTACGACTGACACGATTAACGGTTGCGGAATAGACTCGCATGGAATTAGGCAGAGCTACAGGCGAATCATGGTGCGAGGTATAGATCATTCCCAAGTCTTGCGCCCAACCTGTAGGGGAGATGTTCTCTGCACGTCCTTTGCCCAAAACAGAGTTCATGTGCCAATCACCCCAATAGAAGGTATGCATTGGAAAAAACGAAGGAAATACGCCCAATTGTTTAAATCGCTCAACCTGATCTTTACGAGCAGTCTGAGCATGTATCGCGACAAAGCCTCTGTCTGCGATACCATGGATTTTTTCACTTGCTTCAATTCCGTTAAGTAACTGGTCAATCGCGGCATCACCGTTGACGTGGGTCAACAACTGCCATCCATTGCGTTGCGCCAACTCAATGAATTCGGCAGCTTTTTCATCACTCATGCTTGGATAACCTTTGTAGCCTTTCTCTTGACCAACTGGTGGAATGAGATAGGGTTTTGTTAGCCACGCGGTTTTGCCCTGAGGAGAACCATCGAGGTTTAGCTTAGCGCCTGCCACTCGGAATCCATTAGAATATTCGCTTGAGTAATACGGTGGAGCAATGGCTTCTTTAGCTACTTGAATATCAGGATACGCGGCCACATCGATCGGGAGTTTTCCTTGTTGAGCTAAGTCATACATGGTTTTCACGGCAGACGTCGAAGCACGCCCTTCTTGTGCGGTGGTGTAACCAAAACTCGCGTATAACTCCATACCCGCTTTAAAAATAACTTCATTTTCTTTTGCGTTGAGTTTGGCCATTAGCGGCAGTAAGGTGCCAAAGAAAGCGGTCTCCTCTAGTACCCCATTAGGTGTTTTTCCGTCGCTCTCTCTGCGAATTTTCCCCCCATCTGGGTCGGTACTTTCTGCTGTTAGGCCTGCGAGTTGCAATGCTTTGCTGTTCAAGGTTGCTAAGTGCCCGGACTGATGAATAATCAGTATCGGTAGCTCTTTAGACACCACATCCAACTCCTGACGAGTAGGATGCCTTTGTTCTTTTAGCTGTGAGTCATCATAGCCAAAGCCTAGAATGATTCCATGTTTGCTGTTTTCAGGCTTTGCAACCCAAGAGCTTAGTGCTTTTTGTAAGGATGAGATGTCACTTACGTTGCCGTCTGGAGCGGCAAGTAAGTTGGCAGACAACGCTTGAACCCCAGTGTTAAAAACATGTCCATGACCATCGATAAAGCCAGGTATCATGGCTTTTCCATCTAAATCAACAATATTGGTATGATCATCTCGCAACGCCATCAGTTCTGATTTTTTACCAACCGCTAAGATGCGACCATTTTTAATCGCGATAGCTTCAGTGGTTAGGTTGGAGTCGTTAACGGTAATGATATCGCCGCCAACATAAATAGTATCTGCGAATGGCTTTGTTGGACTAGACGCCACTGCCGTACCACTGACAGAGAGTAGTGCTAGCACTAAAGGTGAAATTCTCATGATGTTTTCCTCTAAGGAACTGCGATGTAAGAAATGATAATCGACAAAAAGTGTAGATTAATCAGATAGGTTTTTCGCATTTCAATTTGGAAAATTTCGTTCAAGTGCAAAAAGCGAGACAAAAATAATGAATTTTATGTAGGAATTTGAAACCTTTTGCTAAACAGAGGTGATGTTGTCCATTTACGAGTCAGCTCAAAGCGTTGAATAATTACGATTTACAATGTAAATCGCCTCAAGCTTTCGCTTGAGGCGATTTGTTATTTAAAGCAGACTTCTGCCCAGCGCGCGAGCCCAGCGGTCACCGAGCCAAAGTAGTTGCCACTGACAACCTGAATGTTAGGCAGGGTTTGTTGAACAGCGTTACGCAAAATAGGAGAGCGAGCGGAACCGCCAGTCATAAAGATAGCATCAGGCGTGACGCCACCTTGTTCAACGGCTTCTTTGACCAGTTCTGCCATCTTCTGTTTTGGTGACTCGATCGCATTGGTCATGTCCTCAAAACTGATATCCACTTCCAACTGTTCTGATAACAGCTGCATTGTTGCGCGATAGTGAGGATGATCAGAAAGCGCAATTTTGGCTTCCTCCGCCTGACGTACCAAATGATAACCTAGGGTTTCATTGAACACTTCGATCAGGCGTAATAGCTTTTCGGGTTCTTGAGCATCTTTATGCAGCTGTTTTAACGTCGCTAGGTTTGAACGGGAGTAGAAGTCCGCCTGTGCGTCTACGCTGTTGATCGCTATCGGGTTCCAGAACTGAATGGTCGGCATCACGATGTCAGAGGTCGTTTTACTGCCTAAACCAAAAGGAGTCATCAGCTGTTTAAACGCCAGTGCGATATCTAAGTCGTTTCCGCCTACACGTTGACCGCTATGCGCCAGCAGGCTTTGAGTACGGTCAGACTGTCCGCGCCAGTTTGGTCCCATCTCGATCAAGGAACAGTCGGTCGTACCACCACCAATATCAACCACTAATATGGTTTTGTTTTCAGTGAGTGATGCTTCATATTCTAGGCCAGCGGCGACGGGTTCAAACTGAAATTCGATGTTCTTAAAACCTGCACGAGTCGCTGCTTTGCGTAGGATCTCTTCGGCCTGACGGTTAGCTGCTTCGCTATCACGACCGTGGAAGTTCACTGGGCGACCAATGACTGTGTCAGTAATGATTTGTCCGGCGTCTTGCTCTGCATTGCGTTTGATGTTGTCCATCATGGCGCACACCAGATCCTCGAAAAAACTGACTTGTACATCGCGCAGCCCCGATGTGCCAAGGAAAGATTTTGGTGATTTTACATAGTAGCTTTCGCTTGGGTCTTGCAGGTAGTGATCAAGTGCAGCCTGACCAAAGGCCACTTCTTCTGCGACAAACTCAACTCCGTCTTCGCGGTTTAAGTTAATTGCACGGCGAAGCACTTGTTCGCCAATAGCATCAAGTGGTTTGATATCGCGGAACTTAAACAGATATTCTGCAACTGCCTCACGAGTCGGTGCCGATAAGGTAGAAGGAATGTAAACGCTGTCCCCTTCCAGTTTGAGTAGCTTTGGTTCACCTTGCTCAATTTTCGCTACCGAGCAGTTTGCCGTTCCATAGTCAAAGCCAATAAACATTCGAACCTCCTACCATTGAAAAAAGGTCGGCAATGTTACCGCAATGGTGTAGTGAATGCTATTGGCGGTTTTGTTAAAACTCAGGTTAAGTCATCTTTGCTGAGTTGAACACTGAGCCACGAGAGTGCTGCTATGTCGATGCTTGCAGAGTATAAATCTGATCGAGGTTATTGAGGATAAAATCGATAAAGGCACGAATATGAGGTTTCGGGTACTGGGTTGTCTTATACAGAGCGTAGATCTCTCCACTTCGGTTCTCCCCATATGAAGCATGCCACTCTGGTAATAGGTGTACCAGTCTGCCTTGTTGCAGATAGGGTTTGACCATCCAGTCAGAGAGCAGTAATACGCCAGTGCCTTGTAGTGCACCCCATAGAACAGGGGAGCCCCCTCTTGAACTTAGGTTGCCTGTGACCATCACCTGTTTTTTTAACTTACCGCACTGGAAGTGCCAGTGACTTCGTTGGCGTTTTTGGCTGATGAGTAAGCAGTTGTGGTCGGTCAGGTCTTCGGGGGCGGTGATCTCGGGATGGTTATTGAGGTAGTCGGGGGAAGCGACCAGCAGGGTTTGATTGGTCATCAGTTTGCGAGCTCGTAAACGGCTGTCTTTAGGTGAGCCGATGCGGATGGCTATATCGATATTTTCGCTGTTGAGATCAACGACCTTATTATCCAGTTCAAGCTCGACTTTGACTTTTGGGTATTGCTGCAAAAACTTCGGAATCAAAGGGGCTAGGAAGATATTGCCGAAACTCTCAAAGGCGGAGATGCGTAATAGCCCTTCCGGTTGACGATGGGTTTTCTTCATCTCTTCAACCAGAGTGTTAGCGTTGTCGAGCAGTGGCAGCGCCTGTTGGTGAAAGTACTGGCCTTCTTCGGTGAGCAGTAGTTGTCGCGTACTGCGCCTGAACAGTGTGGTTTTGAGTTGGGCTTCGAGGTTGTCTATGTTTCTCGCCACCGATGAAGGTGCCATGTTCAACACGCTGCTGGCCTGAGAAAAACTGCCTGACTCGACCACTTGATTAAAGATTCGGATTAGGTCTAACACTGTCTTACCTCGCCTTTGCGTTTTGTGCAAAACTGAATCGATTAGGTTAGGTATTCTGCATAAATATAGATTGAATCACAATGGCGGTGAATTTTCGAACAATCACCTAAAGGAACAGACTATGACTACACGAATCAATATTGCTCAAGTGGAACCCAAAGCGTTAACGGCGATGTTAAGCGTAGAGGGTTATGTAGCTGAAGCCCGCTTGTCGACGTCGCTTAAGAAGCTTATAAAGCTGCGTGCCTCGATGATTAACCAGTGCGCTTACTGTATTGAAATGCATGTGACCGAAGCGGAGAAGCTGGGTATTGATGCTAAAAAGCTGTTTGCTCTGTCGGCATGGAAGGAGTCGCCGCTGTTTGACGCTGAAGAGAGAGCGGTACTGGCACTGACTGATGAAATGACACTGATTGCGAAAGGCGGAGTGTCTGATGAGGTTTACCAAGTCGCGCGTGAATATCTTGGTGAGGAGTTGTTGGCGCAGGCGATGATGCAAGTGATCATGATCAATGCCTGGAACCGTTTTGCGGTGGCAACAAAAATGACCCATGAGCAGTAAGCAGGTGGCAGGTTAAATCGCTTTCATCTATAATCCTTGCGCTTTTATCCGGGACACCCCAATTTCACTCTGGAAAGATTATGATTTCGAAAAACCAACTTAAATTACTTCGAGCTTTAGGCCAAAAGAAACAGCGCAAGGCGCATGGTCTGTTTTTGGTTCAGGGTGAAAAGAATGTCCTTGAGTTGGTCAACAGCACTCTGTCGGTGAAGTATGTGTTTGCTACCAGTGAATTTTTAGCGCAGCACAGCCAAGAGTTAAGTGGTTTCGAGTGTATAGAAGCTTCGCTCGATGACCTGACTAAAGCGAGTACGCTGGTGAGTAACAATGCGGCGATTGCTGTGGTTGAGATCCCAAGTGTAGAAGTGCCAAAGGCGCAAGGGTTGATGATTGCTTTGGATGGTGTTTCGGATCCGGGTAATCTGGGCACCATTATTCGCGTTGCTGACTGGTATGGCATTAAGCACATTATTGCCAGTACGGATTGTGCTGATCCTTATAATCCAAAAACGATCAGCGCGACCATGGGTAGCTTTGGTCGTGTGACAGTTAGCCAGTTAGACTTGCCTGAGTATCTGGAACAAGCGAAATTGCCTGTTTATGGTGCGTTTTTAGAGGGTGAGAGCGTGCATAAAACTGAGTTTGCTGCGCAAGGTATTTTATTGATGGGCAGTGAGTCTCACGGCATTCGCGAGCAAGCGGCAAAATACGTCACTGATAAGATTACTATTCCCGCTTTCGGTGGTGCCGAATCATTGAATGTGGCAATGGCGACGGGAATTATTCTCGATAACCTGCGTCGTCAGCACAGCTAAGACGCAGCGTATCAAGTCGCGAGAGAGGAGTGAATCGCTCGCTTCTATTTTTCCAGCATGTCTAGTTTGTTAGGCACGCCATTCCATTTTTCTGCTTCGTCCATGGCTGGTTTGACTTCCGTTTGAACTGGCCACAATTCTGCCAATTCCGCATTTAACTGAATGTAGATGGTTTGATCATCTGGCACTTCGTCTTCTTGAAAGATCGCGTGTGCATCACATTCGTCAACACATAGACCACAATCGATACATTCAATCGGGTTGATCACCATAAAGTTTGGCCCTTCATGGAAGGCATCAGCAGGGCATACCGCAACACAGTCAGTATATTTACATTGGATACAGTTATCCGTTACCACAAACGCCATGACGATCCGCTCTTTAGTTAGTCAAAATTGAAGAATGGGGATAATACTCATCCCAAGGCAAAATTCAACATTCTATGCAGTGAATCTTCGTGTAAATGAGTTCACCAAACTGATTTTAGTATGACAGACAAATCAATTTCTCGTAAAATGCGCGCCATTGTGAGCTCGCCTTTTCGGCTTGGCTAAGACACCTATGATTACGAGACATCTACATGATACGTTTAAATGAACTCAAGCTTCCTCTAGATCACGAGGAAGGGGCGTTAATCGCTGCTATTACAAAGAAACTTGGTATTTCAGCTGACCAAGTTATCTCTTTCAATATCTTTAGACGTGGCTACGATGCTCGTAAGAAAGCGAACATCCTACTTATCTATACTCTGGACGTTGTGGTCGAGAACGAAGCAGCATTGCTTGAGCAGTTCGTTAGCGATCCGCACGTTAAACAGACGCCAGATATGGAATATAAGTTTGTCGCTCAGGCACCTAAGAACCTAACAGAGCGTCCAGTTGTGATCGGTTTTGGTCCTTGTGGTCTATTTGCCGGTCTTGTTCTCGCGCAGATGGGTTTCAACCCTATTATTGTCGAGCGTGGCAAAGAAGTACGTGAGCGTACTAAAGATACGTTTGGCTTTTGGCGCAAACGCACCCTAAATACAGAATCAAACGTACAGTTTGGTGAGGGTGGTGCAGGTACTTTTTCTGACGGTAAGTTATACAGCCAGGTGAAAGATCCAAACTTTTACGGTCGTAAAGTGATCACTGAGTTTGTTGAAGCAGGCGCACCAGAAGAGATTCTATACGTCAGTAAGCCACATATTGGTACCTTTAAGCTGGTTACCATGATTGAGAAAATGCGTGCGAAAATCATCGAGCTAGGTGGTGAAATTCGTTTCAGTACTCGTGTCGATGACATCCACATGGATGGTGAACAGATTACTGGTCTTACATTGTCAAATGGTGAGCAAATTCATTCACGCTATGTTGTTCTTGCAGTTGGTCACAGTGCTCGTGACACGTTTGAGATGCTGCATGATCGTGGTGTTTATATGGAAGCGAAACCATTCTCTGTGGGATTCCGTGTCGAACATAAACAGTCGATGATTGATGAAGCTCGTTTTGGACCAAACGCAGGAAACCCAATTCTTGGCGCCGCGGATTACAAACTGGTTCACCATTGTAAGAATGGCCGTACTGTGTACAGCTTCTGTATGTGTCCGGGCGGAACGGTAGTAGCGGCGACTTCAGAAGAAGGGCGAGTTGTTACTAACGGTATGAGCCAATACTCACGTTCAGAGCGCAACGCAAACAGTGCTATCGTTGTTGGTATCGACCCTGAGCGCGATTACCCTGGAGACCCACTTGCAGGTATTCGTTTCCAGCGTGAACTGGAATCAGGAGCTTACGTGCTAGGCGGCGAAAACTACGATGCACCAGCTCAGAAGATCGGTGATTTCCTTAAAGGTCGCGATCCAAGCCAGATTGGTGATGTTGAACCTTCATTTACACCAGGTATCAAGCTGACTGACATCTCGAAAGCATTGCCAGATTTCGCAATTGAAGCAATCCGTGAAGCCATTCCAGCGTTTGATAAGAAGATCAAAGGGTTTGCCTCGGAAGATGGTCTACTAACCGGTGTAGAGACTCGTACGTCTTCACCAGTGTGTATCAAACGTGGTAAAGACTTCCAGAGCATAAACCTTAAAGGCTTCTACCCTGCTGGTGAGGGTGCTGGCTACGCGGGTGGTATCTTATCTGCTGGCATCGACGGTATTAAAGTTGCTGAAGCGCTAGCAAAAGCAATGGTAGCAGACGCAGAAAACGCTTAATTCCCGCCTTTAAACCACAGACAACAGATATTAAGGCTCTTAAATTGCTAAGGGCCTTTTTTGTTACAGTGTTACAGGGACAGGCACTGAGGGATCCCCACAAAATCATATAGTCGCCTCTTGAGCTTTAGCGAGTTTTATAAGGAAGCTTTCTATACCTTTCCGCCACTCTTTTACTGCCACGTTCCAACCCGGCCGCTTGTACAAACGCATTCCAAGATAAAAATAACTTAAAACAGCTCGAGTCTTGATTGTATTAGCTTGGAACCGACAGTGTGCATTCATCCTTTCTCCTAGCAACCCAATCAGGGTGAGGAGAAGATGTCCTACGCTAGCTATAAGCACTAAAATACTCATTCTTTTTAGTCGCTTAGTTCCGTGACTTGACATGCCAAGGCCAAATCGTTCAGATTTGCAGTCTCTGAACGACTCCTCTATTTGCATGCGATTACTATAGATATTGACTACTCGTTTTGCCAGTTCAAGTCTTGCTGGAAGCGACGTAACAAGTACCCAAGGGTCATTAGCCCGACGAGCATTTTTTCGGCTGTAATTGGATTGCTGACGTAACCCCTTTGTTGTTTTTGCTATACGGCCTTTTGATTTCGCCTTGTACAGAATGAGATTGACTCTATAGGGCAACTTGTTGCCCATAAACCAGTTCTTCATCAACGTCGGTGTCGAGGTTGAACGTGGGAAAAGGGCTTTACACCACTCACCTTGATTTCCGTCCGGACTCAGGCAGACCTTTCCTCTCACTCTGCCAACAAAATGCCAGCCGTGTGATGTCACCGACTTAAACCAAGGGCGCTTGAATCCTGCATCAGTCACAATGATCGGAGTACAGGTTGTTGGCAAAAGTATCTTGAGTCGATTGAGAAAATCATTGTGTGTTGTGGCTTTCTCTTTTGTTTCTAGAGGGTGAACTTCTTCGTATAAGGTCAAGGCTCTTCCTTTAAATGACAACGATGCTCTAAGTAAAAACAGTGTCTTTTGCTTATTTAAGTCTGACCAATCAACATGAATAACAGGCTGCGTTAGATGGGACGTCAGTAAAGTTGTCATGCGCTTATAAACAAGCAATCTCGATTCATACAGATGGGAATTAGAGAGTAGTCGGTCAGCCCTTTTAATTGCATGTTTTTCATAGGCTTGGGTCGCGATCCCCCTTCCGATAGAAGTCACGTAAAGTGCATTTCCAGAGAGAACACTTTCAACACACGCGCCAAACGCTCTTGCTCGAGTTTTATGCATTGAACCAAGGACAGCGTTAAGAAAATTGGATACTATACTTTTCACATTCATGACGTTTCTCGGTGATGACATATTTATTGTGGTGATAAACTGTTGATCACTAAGCGTCATGAATGTTCCCAATAAAATGAATTTATTAGCTTTTTCTCTCAGTTTTGTGGGGATACTTCAGGGACAGGCACCAGAAGAAGTTGTTGAAGAACCTTAAGGACTGAACATTAAGGACAGACACCATAACGGACACCATAACGAGTTCAGCTATGTTTGGTGAAAGTTGCTTTGCTAGTCGTGGGTTTTATCAACGCACTTTGAGATTCATTTCAATATTGCAGCGATTTTAGTGTTGGTTAGGTCTTATGGGGATTCTTGAGGTATTGAGAAGCGCTAAACCCGTCAGGTTTAGTTAGAAATCATAAGTTTAGTACTAAAACTAACTGTCCAATCGAAACAAATTAATTCGTTTTCTATTAAACACGTGCTTGGCCATTATTGCGCTCGTGACACAGCCTATACTGGTCGCCCGGCGACGTTCTAACTCTGTACAAGCATTAAGCCACTTTCGCTTGTTGATATTCAAACGCTCTAATATTGGTGGAATGCTTCTACTTAGCTGGGCTTTGCCCTCTCGGAATTGACGTGCAGTCCAGTCAACCAGTTCAATATACTCGATAAGTCGAAATGGAATACCATCGAGTTGAATGTCTGCCGAATTGCCTATAAATGGATGGAGGTAAGGCGCCGTTTCTTGCTGATTGTTTAGTGCCTCTATTCTCGCTTGAATCGATGTATAGTCTGAGGCCTCTGGCGTCTTCGCTATCCCTGCTCTTAATGGATTTAAATCAACGTAAGCCATGGTGGCAGCAAGTGCTTGTTCATCAAGTAAGGCCTGACTTTTAAAACGACTTTCCCAAAAATGGCCTTTACACTCGTCCTCTTTGTTCGCTTGGCAAGCAATGTCAAAGTTGAGCTCTTTCATAAACCAACTGAGGTTCCATAACCGTTCTCGCCACGACTCAATAATAGTCATACATGCTTCGACTTCAACATTATTGGTGAGTTGCCCATCTAACCACCTCGTTATTAAACTTGGCAACTTGTGGTCTTGCTTCCAACGCTCAACCACTTCTTGATGAGATAAGTTTAGGGCTTTTGAACAATTGATATGCACAACTAGATGATAGTGGTTGGCCATGATGGCGTAAGCGCAGATATCGATGCAATAGACTTGCGATAGCGCCAACATCTTTCTTTTAATCCAATCCCGTCGGTGTTCATAGCACTGCTGGGTAACGGGGTCTTTTCCACATAGAAAACTTCGTCTGACACAGCGAGAAACGCAATGATAGTAAGGTGTGGCATCGACACACAGTTGGTGTTTTCTGGCGATTGTCATCTTTTTTCCCAAGTAGTGTTTGATTCACTTAGGTTAAGAAAGTCGCCTACATGCGACAATCTGGAATAATCCAGCCTTCCACGGAGGTATCAACAACTCATACCATTTTCATCCTTTATGGTGTGTGTCCACTTAACCTGTGTCCACTTAACCTGAACCTAGGACGTATGTCCTTTTAGTTTCCTTTTAGTTGCTTTTAAGTTTAGGTGTGGTTTTAAGGCGTGTGTCCCAATAAGAAAAAAGCGAGTTTTTGGGCTCGCTTTGTGATGATTAACTTTCCATGACTAGATTGTTGTCGCCTGTTGTTTCTTCTGCCTCGGGCTCTGCTGCTAACGCTTCTCTTAGGTTGTTGAACAAAACGGGTAAATCGTTTCTATAAAACCCAGGGGTGAAACCATCGGTCCTCGGTGGTAATGAGTGGATGAAACGGCTCATTATGTCTTTTGTTGATTCGCTGATTTCTTCTTCGTTGATGAGTCTTGGGAAGACGTTTTCGTTGATGATACCAAGCAAATCGCCGATTAGCTCCGTGTAGCTTGTGACGTTTTCACGGGTCATTGATTGATAAACGAAGTAGTAATTCGCCACTCGATAAAGTGCGTCTCCCTGCTTTTGAGAAATGCATGTTGAATCCACCATGATGCTGATGTCATCTTTTAATCTCAACTTGAGCTTATCGACTTGTACCGACAATGTCTTTTTGGTGATGAGTTGTTCTTTTTGACGCTGATTAACATGAAAGAAGTAAAAAGTGAGAAGCAAAAGTAACACGATAAGAAGTGCCACAATGATAAAAACAAGCATAGAGAACCGAGTAAAATGAGGCTTATGAGGGTGAAACATGGAACAAAGCTTATAGAATCGCGTTAGCGGAATCAAAAGATACGCTTTGAATTTAGACTAACTACTCATCTAAACCTGATGGTTGGTCATTATATAGCCACCAAGTGGTGCTGACTTTCGCTGCTACGATATATTCAAATGTCCAAGAAAAACCAGAGCTGTAGCTCCCGTTGGGGCTCGGCTTGAAATAGGTTTGCACGTGCCCACCATTATTATGGTGTGTGTCCCCCTACAATGATGATACGCCTTGCTACTCACCCTCAAGTTAATCCATTAGGGAGGATTTGCCTGTCCTGTCTGCTGATAAAATCACCACTTCACGGCGGAAAAAGGACTTAACAATGAATCAGCGTCAAAAGGAACAACAGCAATTTGAACTCAGTGGCGAAAACCTCGTTGTGGGTGAGATGGAAAACTGCCCAATCGATCTCGAGCAACTGGCCTCAACCACCAGTGATAGCCCTTATGTCGTTGAAACTTTTCAAAGCGGCCTTACCGCTGAAGTGTTTCGACTTCGCTTCGCTGGCAAAGATTACACTCTGAAGAAAAAGCGTCCAGTTGCCAAGGTACAAAATCTGGATGGTCAATTTTCGTTTTTGAATGAAGTACAACGTCGTGCTGATTTACAGTGCCACAAAGATAATCCGGCAACGAGCGATGCGTTTGAATGCATAGTCCCGACCGTTTATGCCGACTATCGGCTTGGGATAATTTTGTCTGATTGGATTGAAGCCGAGCCTATCAGCAAGATTACGCACTCACTGCTTGAGCAACTGTTTTCGACGTTAACTGCCTGTGAAAGGATTGGACTGTTTGAGTGGGATCTCTGTGCAGGAAATTTGCTGGTGGATGCGAATGGCAAACTATGGCTATTCGACTTTGGCTATATGTACCGTTTTGATCCTTTGAATGAGCTGAATAGTAATGGAATGAGCGACCCTCTGTTTGAACTTTGCGAACGTTTCGAGACGCGCTTTCTCTCCGGTTGGTTTTTGGAGCAGGGTTATTCCATTTCTCAGTCATTGTCAGTGTTTAGAAAAGTGAAGCGTCAGGCACTTAAAGCTCTGACCTTGCACTTTGAATGGTTGCAAAATCAAAACGCTAGCAAGCCGGTGTTGATGGCAAAGCGCCAGCAAATCACAGACTATCAAATCACCTTGGCTAATGAGCGAAAGTTAAAGCAGTTGTTTGAGGTGGAAATGTTCCGCTCACATGTGCTGGATATCGAAGATGACTTGGCGGGGAGAAGCTGCACGCCTACTACCATTAAACGAGTTGAGGCTGTGTTGGCGATGATTAAAGACGCTTACCCGATGCTTAATGAGCAAGGGGCGTTGTTTTATCACAATCACGGTAAGAATCAGGCTGAGCTGATAGACTCCTACCAAACCGCTCTGAGTTTGGTTAAGCAGTATCAGATTTAGAGGATGATGCTCAGTAGAGGTTACTGAGCATTTTGCATCTCGACCAAACCGCCAGCATTGTGCAGATTAGCAAACCCTTGAGAAACTAAGTATTGATAGGCTTGACCTGAGCGGTTTCCGCTCCGGCAGTAGAGGACGATTTGTTTCTCTTTGTCGATGTTGGCAAAGTGCGTCGCCAGTTGAGATAGGGGGTAGTTGACAGCGTTGTCTAGGTGCCCAGCTTCGAACTCCTGCGGGGTTCGAACATCGACGATTAATGCACCCTGCTTGATCCACTGCCAGCCAATATCGGCACGTTCTGAAGCGATGGATGGAACACTAAAGACCGCTATGGCCGCCAGCAACAGAATGATCAATTTTTTCATCTTGATTGAGTTCCTTAATTGTCGTTGCCTTAAGCATATCCAATTTTCCAAAATTAGCCGCGATGCAATTCACAGATGTTTGCTGATCATTTAAATAGTTTAAACGCTTGTCTATACTCCATGCTTAAAGTATGGATACTTTGCATCGACAGAGATGAATTGCTGATGAATGCTTTATTCAGGAAACGAATGACCTAAGAAAAGGCGAGTGAATAGCGTGCCAATCTGGTAATTGTCAGATTGGCACTGAGTGAGTACGAATGTTCAGTTACTCACCGAGGGCTTTTTTAGCTAAACGGGAAGCCGCTCGTTTATGGCGTTCGATCAGTTGACGAATATCGACATGCGTAGGGTCACGAAATGTGTATGTTGACCACTAGCCTGAATCTTGTATCAGGCCAGTGGTGTGTTTGATTGAAATAATTGCGGCTAATCAGGCTTAGATGTAGATAAGCTTGGCAACAAAGACGACCGTCAGGAAGTACATTGAGATGGAAACATCTTTTGTCTTACCGGTAGCGACTTTGAGCACGGTATAGGTGATAAAACCAAGTGCGATACCGTTAGCAATTGAGAAGGTGAGAGGCATCATTAGCGCGGTGATGGCCGCTGGTGCTCCGTTGGTGAAATCCTTCCAATCGACGTGCTGCATACTGCTCATCATAACGAAAGCAACATAGATCAGAGCACCGGCGGTTGCGTACGCTGGGATCATGCCGGCGAGAGGCGAGAGGAAAATCGCCGCGAGGAAAAGAACCGCAACCACAATCGCAGACAAGCCTGTACGAGCACCAGCGGCAACGCCCGCAGCACTTTCTACGTAACTGGTTACTGGCGGGCAACCCACGCATGCACCAGCAACACTTGAGATCGAATCTGCTTTTAACGCCTTGCTAAGCCCTTCAATTCGGCCTGTTTCTTTATTGACTAAATTGGCACGTTCAGCAACGCCCATTAGTGTGCCAGCCGTATCAAACATATTCACGAACAAGAATGCCAGAATAACGCTGACCATAGAGATGTTGAATGCACCAGCAATGTCCATTGCCATAAAGGTAGGAGCGATACTTGGTGGTGTGGCAAAGAAGCCATTGTAATGGACTAGCCCTAACATCATGCCGATAACGGTGACACTGAGAATACCGATCAATACGGCACCAAACACCTTGCGCTCACTCAGTACAGCGATGATTAGGAAAGCGATCGCAGCGAGCATAGCATCGGGTTTTGTAAAGTCTCCCAATGAAACCAAAGTAGCTGGGTTTTCGACAACGATACCTGCGGTTTTAAGACCAATCAGACCAAGAAATAGGCCAACGCCGGCAGTCATAGAGAAACGTAAACTCTCCGGAATACTTTCGATAATCCATTGTCGGATTTTGTAGAAACTCATACCGACGAATAGAATACCGGACAAAAATACCGCGCCGAGTGCAACTTCCCAGCTGTAACCCATTTCACTGACTACGGTGAACGAGAAGAAAGCATTGAGCCCCATGCCTGGTGCTAGACCAACTGGCCAGTTCGCAAAAAGCCCCATAAGTAGACAGCCGATCGCCGCACCGATACAAGTTGCGACGAATACCGCCCCAGAATCCATTCCTGACGCAGCCATAATTTGTGGGTTGACGAAAATGATGTACGCCATGGTCGCGAACGTGGTGATCCCCCCGATCATCTCGTTTTTCACGCTGGTTCCATGTTCTTTCAGTTTAAAAAAGCGCTCTAGTAAGCCACCGGCTTGGCTTTCGCTGTTAAGCACTTCTGCTTTGCTTTCATTCATGTCAGCAAGTCCTTTTGTTTTGGTTTTTCTGAAATTGAATACCGCACTCTGCATTAGGATGTTTTGTTACCGAAAGGTTTATCTGCAGACTCCAATTCTCCTGATGTATTAATGTATTTGACGTTGTTAGATTGCTGGGTATTAGCTGCCTCTATAGGTCGAGAAGCTATATGGTGAAACCAGCAGTGGTACATGGTAGTGAGCGCCTTCTTCACCAAGACCAAAACGAATCACCACGTCATCTAGGAAAGGAATATCCCCTAAATCGACATCTCGCTTGCGGTAGTAGTCAGCGACATGAAACACCAACTGATACTTTCCTGTTGTGAAAGTGTCACCTTCAAGAACGGGTTCATCGGTTCGCCCATCAAAATTTGTTGTGACTGTTTTAATCTTGGTGAGGGAATCTCCTTCCACACGAAACAGCTCAACTTGAATCTCGGCACCTGGAACACCGTGCATTGTATCCAATACGTGAGTGGTTAATTTGCCCATAATTGTTAATTGCGCCTAGCGCTCTCCTTAGTTTTGGTTAACGTCAAATTGTATACAAAGAGGTATTCAGTTCGACTTTTGATAACTATATATGTACACAAAATATTCGGTTAGTAAAGCATGTTGTTATAAATTTGTTACTAATGAAGGCGGGGTAAAATCAATTTTGTGAGATGAAATCGTTGTCTTATGGCTATGGTTATAATTGTAAGTTTATGAATAAATTGAATTTGCATCTTTAATTTAACTTCAACAACAAAATCTTTACATTGAGATAATTTATTGTATACAATGAGTGTGTGAGATTGAGAAGGTGCCAATTGAGCGCATCTTGTATTTAAGGAGAGCCTGAATGGATAAGGAATATTCGCGAGACCTGATTGGCTATGGTGCGAATCCACCTGACCCTAAATGGCCAGGCGGCGCCCGTGTCGCTGTGTCATTTGTCTTGAATTATGAAGAAGGTGGTGAACGCTGTCTGCTCCACGGAGATGATGAATCCGAAGCATTTTTGTCGGAGATTCCCGCTGCTCAACCGATTAAAGGGGAACGTCATATCAGCATGGAATCTATCTATGAATACGGTAGTCGAGCTGGTGTTTGGCGTGTGCTAAAGCTGTTCGATGAGTATGAGATTCCGTTAACAGTGTTTGCGGTTGCCATGGCTATCGAGCGACATCCTGATGTGGCTAAAGCTATGGTGCAAGCCGGGCACGAAATCTGTAGCCATGGCTATCGCTGGATTGACTATCAATATATGGATGAGTCTCAAGAGCGTGACCATATGATGAAGGCGATTGAGATCATCAAGCAGTTGACTGGAGAACGTCCACTCGGTTGGTATACCGGTCGAACAGGCCCGAATACGCGCCGCATTGTGGCCCAAGAAGGGGGCTTTCTCTATGACTCAGATGCTTATGATGATGACTTACCTTACTGGCATACAGAAACTGGAACCCCGCAACTGGTGATCCCTTACACACTCGATGTGAACGATATGCGATTTGCAACGGTGCAAGGTTTTAACTCTGGTGAGCAGTTTTACCAGTATCTGAAAGATACCTTTGACACATTGTACGCCGAGGGTGAGACCGCACCGAAGATGATGTCGGTAGGTTTACACTGTCGTTTGATTGGCCGTCCAGGGCGAATAGCTTCTCTGAAACGCTTTCTCGAATACGTAAAACAACATGACGATGTTTGGTTATGCCGCCGTGTTGATATTGCTCGCCATTGGCATGAGCACCACCCATACACACCACTAAAGGAGAAATAAAAAATGGCGGAATTTCGTTTTTGCAAACCATCGACAATGGAACGTACGGAATTTGTCACTCACTTTGGTGATGTGTATGAACACAGTCCATGGGTTGCGGAATCTGTGTACGATCAAGGCTTAAGTGACAAAGATGATCAGATCGCCAATCTACACCTAAGAATGGCGAATACCTTGCTCGAAGCGGATAAACAGCAGCAACTCGATCTTATTAATGCTCACCCAGATTTAGCTGGGCGAGCAGCAATCAACGGAGAACTCACTGCGGCGTCTACCGCAGAACAAGCGGGTGCGGGTATTGATCAGTGCTCAGCTGAAGAGTTTGAAAAATTCACCACGTACAACAACAGTTACAAAAGTCGCTTCAACTTTCCCTTCATCATGGCAGTGAAAGGGGCCAATCGTTACCAAATTCTTGAGTCGTTCGAGAAGCGATTAGGCAATGATAGTGAAACTGAGTTTGCTACTGCGATTCAGGAGATCAATAAGATTGCCCTGTTTCGTCTGCGAGATATGTAAGTCACAGAGCTGGCGACTATCACGCTTTACCGCTCTTTACCAAGAGCCCTACTCATTTAACCTATTTTTGAATAATTGGAAGGATAAAGGAAATGTCCTTAGATTTTGAACAATACATTAACCTCGCTGATGACAAACTTGGCGCACAAGCAATTTACGCCACTGACGATTTCTTTGCAGACAAGAGCCGACTACTGCGCCGCGAAGCACCGGAGTGGAAGGAAGGCGTTTATGATGATAACGGTAAGTGGATGGATGGTTGGGAAAGCCGCCGTAAACGCGGTGAAGGCTACGACTACTGTGTGATTCGCTTGGGCCTTGCGGGTACGATCGCAGGTGTTGATATCGACACTTCATTCTTTACTGGTAACTTCCCTCCCTCGGCGTCTATTGATGCTTGTTACTCACCAGACGGTGATCCGACAGACGCGACTGAGTGGCAGGAGATCCTGCCGTCAATGAGTTTGCAAGGCAACCATCATCACTTAGAAAAAATCGATAGCAACGAAGTGTTTACTCACTTACGTTTGAACATCTACCCAGATGGTGGTGTGGCTCGTTTGCGTGTTTACGGTCGTCCGAGTGTCGACTGGGATCGTATCGACCCGCAGCAGCAAGTTGACCTTGCCGCGGTAGAAAACGGTGGTCGTGCGTTGGCATGTAGTGATGAGCACTATGGCACCAAATCCAACATTCTTGGTCCTGGTCGTGGTGAGAATATGGGTGATGGCTGGGAAACCGCTCGTCGTCGTACACCGGGTAATGACTGGGTTATTGTTGCGTTAGGCCATGCAGGCAATATTGATCGCATCGTGGTCGATACGGCGCACTTCAAAGGTAACTTCCCTGATAGCTGTTCGATTCAGGCGGCATATGTGAAAGGTGGTACCGATGATCAAGTGGCGACTCAAAGTCTATTCTGGCGCGAACTGTTGCCAGCGCAAAAATTGAAAGCGCACGATATTCATGAGTTCGTATCGGAAGTGAATGATCTAGGTTCGGTCACGCATGTGCGTCTGAATATCTTCCCTGATGGTGGTATCAGCCGTTTACGTTTGTTTGGCACCAAAGCGAAATAAGCGAGGAAGTGACTATGAGCAATGGAACTCGCCGTTTAACCATCGAGCCTTTAACCAAACAAGCTTTTGCCCAGTTTGGTGATGTCATCGAAGTAGATAATCGTGATTACTTCATGATCAATAATGGTTCGACACGTCGTTACCACAAACTCGCAACGGCAGATGTGCAGCAACAAGGTGGTGAGGCGATCATCAGCATCTTCCAAGCAACACCGCTTAGCTACCCGTTAACGATACAAATGCTGGAGCGTCATCCTTTGGGATCTCAGGCTTTTGTTCCCTTGCTTGGTCAACCCTATCTCATTGTCGTCGCACCACAAGGTGATGCCCCGAGCCTTCAAGAGTGTCGAGCATTCTTGAGTAATGGACGTCAAGGCGTCAATTACCATAAAGGCGTTTGGCATCACCCTGTGCTGGCACTAAGAGATCAGGATCAGTTTTTAATCGTTGATCGTGGTGGAGAAGGGCATAACTGTGATGAAGTTTTTTTTGAGACGGATTTAGTGTCACTTCATCTTGAAGATCTCCCAAGCATCAACAATAAGGAAATTACGCAACGCATGGAAAGCGCGTTGTAAAGGAGTTTATTATGGATCCACATATCACGGAGTGGTTGAATCTGGCGATTCGCTGGGTTCACATGATAGTTGGCATCGCATGGATTGGCGCTTCGTTTTACTTTGTTTGGTTAGAAAACAACTTAAATCGCGTTAACCCGAAAACAGGCCTATCAGGGGACTTGTGGGCTATTCATGGTGGTGGTATTTACCACTTGGAAAAATACAAATTAGCACCACCTGAAATGCCAGAGCATTTGCATTGGTTTAAATGGGAAGCTTATTTCACATGGATTACCGGTGTGCTGTTGTTGGGGGTGGTTTACTACCTTAACGCAGAAATCTACCTGATCGCACCTGGATCAGGTATGGCGCCAACGACTGCCATAGCGATAGGTGTAGGGGCATTGGTTGCTGGCTGGTTTGTCTATGATTTTCTCTGTGACTCTCCATTAGGTAAAACCCCAATGTTACTTGGAGCTGTGCTATTTATACTGCTGGTGGCTGCGGCCTACGGTTTGGCTCAGGTGTTCAGTGGTCGTGGCGCGTACATTCACGTCGGTGCGATTATTGGTACCATCATGGTCGGTAATGTGTTCCGCGTGATTATGCCTGCTCAGCGTAATTTGGTCAGTGCGATTGAAGAGAACCGCGAACCCGACCCAGCATTGCCCGCGAAAGGTTTGCTCCGCTCTCGTCACAACAACTATCTGACTCTGCCAGTGCTGTTTATTATGATCAGTAATCACTTCCCGAGCACTTACGGTTCGGAGTATAACTGGGCAATTCTGGCGGGTCTGGCGATCTTTAGTATCTTAGTTCGTCATTACTTTAACACCCGTCATGGTAGTCAGAAGTTCGCGTGGACGGTACCAGTGGCAGCGTTGGGTATGATTACCCTAGCATTTGTCACATCGCCATACGCCAACAAGCCAGCCGCGCCAGTCGCTAAGGCTCCAGTTACCGTTGAATCCGTCAATCAGCAAGTGAGTGGAGAAACGGGAGAGACGCCATCACATGGCTTGGCAGTCAGCTTTGAAGCGATTAATCAAGTGATTCAGCAACGTTGCTCGGTTTGTCATTCTGCAACCCCAACACATGCTGCATTTGCTGCGGCTCCGGCGGGGGTGATCTTGGATACGCCTGAAGAGATCAAAGCAAATGTCCCCCGTATTGTTGCCCAATCTGTCGCCACAAAAGTGATGCCGCTTGGCAACCTAACACAAATGACCGACGACGAACGAACCTTGATCGGTACATGGGTAGAACAAGGTGCGATCATTAATTAATCGCACTCCCCATCCCGCTTACCGGACGGCTAATCCGGTAGGCGTGATTCATGCAAACGTGGTATTTCCCGCTCTTTATCTCACTTGAGATCCCCCGGCCCCTGTTCCGGGGTTAATTATATGGTCCGCCTCACTCTCAAGCCCTACGCTTAGAGTAGGCTATCAGAACGAGGTGAACCATATGTCTACT
>NZ_JBNJOH010000045.1:0-34538 GCF_050113735.1 Vibrio sp. TRT 2004
CCTGAGTTTCACCGTCGATAGAAATATAACATGGAGTTGGCATAGTAAAATCCTTAGAGGTTGTGTGTAATAACACTCACTCTTAATCAAAAAGCGTGCCAAAATGAAAATGTATATATTTCAACAATTTAAGCATTTGTTAATATACAAGCTGGGCAACTTTTTGCTCGGAAGCAAGAAATGCACCGAGGAGACTGTGAACCATCACAAATGATGAAAAATCAGAAAATACCCCACTGCTACAGAGGGGTCGTTCGCAACAGTATGGTTCGCTATCCAGTACGTTGCGAACACGTTAAGTGATAGGAGTTAAGCTAAAGGTCGCCTTTTTTATTTGAGCTGATTACAATTCAGCTAAACATGATTTGCCACTATCGGCATACAAATAAGACAGGCACATTTATGACAACTGATACCATTGTTGCTCAAGCAACCGCCCCTGGTCGTGGTGGCGTCGGCATTATTCGAGTATCCGGCCCATTGGCATCAAAGGTTGCGCTGGAAATTACCGGCAAAGAACTTCGTCCTCGATACGCGGAATACCTACCATTTACCGCCGAAGATGGTAGCCAACTTGATCAAGGTATTGCGCTGTTTTTCCCAAATCCCCACTCGTTTACCGGAGAAGATGTATTAGAACTTCAGGGGCATGGTGGGCCAGTCGTTATGGATATGCTGATCAAACGTATCCTAAAAATATCAGGGATACGAACAGCACGTCCTGGTGAGTTCTCTGAACGCGCCTTTCTCAACGATAAGCTAGACCTAGCACAAGCAGAAGCCATCGCTGACCTTATTGATGCAAGTTCAGAAGAAGCAGCAAAATCAGCGTTACAGTCGCTTCAAGGCGCATTCTCGTCACGAATCAACACATTAGTCGAATCTTTGATTCACTTGCGTATCTATGTTGAGGCTGCAATTGACTTCCCAGAAGAAGAGATCGACTTCTTAGCTGATGGCAAAGTTGCTGCCGACTTACAAACGATTATCGACAATCTTGCTGCGGTCCGTAAAGAAGCCAATCAAGGTGCGATCATGCGCGAAGGGATGAAAGTTGTCATTGCAGGCCGACCAAATGCGGGGAAATCAAGCTTACTCAATGCACTCTCAGGTAAAGAATCTGCCATCGTAACGGACATTGCCGGTACCACGCGTGACGTGCTTCGAGAGCACATTCATATCGATGGTATGCCTCTTCATATCATCGATACAGCAGGTCTACGTGACGCATCTGATGAGGTAGAGAAAATCGGTATTGAACGAGCATGGGAAGAGATTAGTCAAGCTGATCGCGTACTGTTTATGGTGGATGGTACGACAACCGATGCCACCGATCCGATCGAGATCTGGCCAGATTTTGTCGATCGTTTACCAAGCAATATTGGTATGACGGTGATCCGCAATAAAGCCGATCAAACGGGTGAGGAGCTGGGTATATGTCATGTCAATGATCCTACTCTTATTCGTCTATCAGCCAAAACAGGAGCGGGTGTTGAATCTCTGCGCACACACCTCAAAGAGTGTATGGGCTTTGCTGGTAGGCATGAGGGAGGCTTTATGGCTCGACGTCGCCACCTAGAAGCACTAGACAGAGCCGCTGAACACTTAGACATAGGCCAGCAGCAACTAGAGGGCTACATGGCCGGAGAAATCTTAGCTGAAGAGCTACGCATCACCCAGCAGCATCTCAGTGAGATCACTGGCGAGTTTAGTTCTGATGACCTACTCGGTCGTATTTTCTCTTCTTTCTGTATCGGGAAGTAAAGTGGGCAAATAAAGGAAAACAACAGCAAGCAACGGTAGATAACACACTGATTTTATTAGATCGTCATTTGCCGTTTGTTTCCATCCGTTGCCGTTAATTGCCAAATCTAGTCCCCAGTTGGTCCCCAATGACATGATAAATGCCGTATTGGGGACCAATTGGGGACAAACATGAAAATTTTCATTGAAAAACGGGCACTTAAAGCAGATGGAACGCGAACATTGCGTCTCATTTATGACCACGGTTATACCATTAAATCAAACGGATCTCGTCAGCGAAAACGTGAACACGAAGTGCTAGATCTGTTTGTCTATGAAAAACCTAAAACACCCACCCAGCGCCAACACAACAAAGAACAAACCACCTCAACCTCCAACCACTCGATCTGGCTGTCAGCTCGTAAACACCTGCGGTTCTACTGCGGAAAACATGATCTTAGTTTTGATGAGCTGGATAAAGACTGGTTAGGCGGGTTTTAGTATTACCTAACCAATGAAGCGAAAACCAAAAGTGATACCGCGTTATCTCGCAACACACAAAGCTCCTACTTAAATAAAGTTCGAGCGGTGAGCAACGCAAAGGCGCGCGGTGCTCAGGCCCATTTTGGGCAGTTTCGCGTGAAAAGAAGCCTGTCGAATTCATGATTTAGAATTACGGACGCAGATAATGAGGCGGTAATGGGATTAGGCGTTGCTTCAGCGTTATTCACCAAACCACAAAGCGCTATGCGTTAAGTAACCCGCTAATGCGTTAAGTTGCTCACCATAGTTAACGCATAGTGATTAGATCCTCACTTTCACTTGTGAAAGTGTGTTTTCAGCAATCCCTCCCTATAGACAAGCAACACCAGCTATATCTCCTCTCGAATAATTTCATTTCAACTCTAATTTTTAACCACTGGCTGGCATTTCTGTTATAGTTGCGCTTACGTTCAGAATGCCTGCATGGATAGGAACACATGATCAAATGCCACCTCGCCCGTTTGATGGGAGAGCGCAAATTAAGAATAGCGGATGTCATTCGTGAAACGGGTTTAAGCCGCAACACAGTGACACTTCTGTACAAAGAAACAGCACAAAAAGTGGACTTAGAAGCCATCGACAAGCTGTGCGTGCTATTTAATTGTCAAGTTGGTGAGCTCCTAGAACAGTCACCAGAGAATGATCAATAAAAACAATAACGAAGGACTGATATGAGCTTCACAGAAGATTCAAGAGTAAAAATACCAACGATCCTACATCTCATGCGTTTGGGTTATGAGTACCTATCCCTGAAAGGAACACACTGGGACAAGGATACAAATATCTTCCCGGAATTATTCTCCTCAGCGGTCAGCCGTATAAATCCTGACATGACCTCTGATGACGTTGCCCGTTTGCTCGAAGAAGTGAAACTCTCTCTGGATAACCAAGACTTAGGCCGAGCTTTTTTCAATAAGTTGAAGGCTCGATCTGGCACTAAGCTGATCGATTTCGAGAACTTTTCCAACAACAGCTTCCATGTAGTTACTGAGCTAACCTACAAGAACGGAGACGATGAATTTCGCCCTGACATTATCTTGTTAATCAACGGCATGCCGCTGGTGTTTATTGAGGTGAAAAAGCCTAACAACCGAGACGGTATCATCGCGGAAAGAGAACGCATCAATAAACGTTTTCAAAACCCGAAATTCAAGCGCTTTGCTAACATCACTCAGTTCATGATTTTTTCCAATAACATGGACTACGTCGATGGTGATCCAGAACCAGTACAAGGTGCGTTTTACGCGAGCAGTTCATATGACAAGCCAGTGTTTAACTACTTTCGCGAAGAAGAGGTGTTAGATCTCACTGCACTTTTAAAACCACTGACTGATGAGCAAGAACTGGCAGTACTCAAAGACAACAACTTAGAAGTGATCCGCAGCAACCCTGAGTTTTTGAGCAACAAAGAGCCCAGCCGCCCAACCAACCGAATCTGTACCTCTTTGCTCAGCAAAGAGCGTTTGTCCTTTGTTCTACGCTATGCATTGGTCTACGTATCAGAGAGTGATAGCCTGCAAAAACACATCATGCGCTACCCACAGATGTTTGCGACCAAAGCTATTGAGAGAAAGCTAAACGAAGGGGTTCGTAAAGGGATTATTTGGCATACCCAAGGAAGTGGTAAAACCGCGTTAACCTATTACAACGTTGGGTTCTTAACGGATTACTTCCAAAAACGAGAAATCATTCCAAAGTTCTATTTTATCGTCGATAGACTAGACTTGCTGCAACAAGCACAGCGAGAGTTCACTGCACGCGGCTTGATTGTTCATACCATAAACTCCCGTGAAGCGTTCACACGTGACATCAAAGCCACACAAGTGATTCACAACCACTCAGGCAAAGCCGAAATAACCGTCGTCAACATTCAGAAGTTTAAAGATGACCCCGACGTTATTTCAACGCAAGACTATAACGTCACCATCCAACGTGTTTACTTCCTGGATGAAGTTCATCGCAGTTATAACCCGAAAGGTAGCTTTCTAGCCAACCTGACTCAGTCTGATACCAACGCTATCAAGATAGGCTTAACGGGTACGCCATTACTGGGTGAAGACTATAACTCACGAGTTCTTTTTGGTGACTATATTCACAAGTATTACTACAATGCTTCCATTGCCGATGGCTATACACTGCGCTTAATTCGTGAAGAGATCGCGACCAATTACAAAATGACGCTTCAGCAAGCGCTTGAAGAAGCTGAAGTAAAAATGGGCGATGTAGACCGTAAAGAAATATACGCCCATCAAAGTTTTGTTGAGCCAATGCTGGACTACATCATCAGCGACTTCGAAAAGAGTCGCGGCACGCTAAATGATGCAACCATAGGCGGTATGATCATTTGCGATAGCTCAGACCAAGCAAAGAAAATGTTTGAGCTGTTTAATGCTGTGTACGCCTTAAAGCCCCTATCCACTAGTGACAGCGTGGAACCTCAGCAAGCAACATCGGTAGCAGAGCCGATCCCGACTTACGTTCAAACGGCGAGCATGGAACCAGCCAAGCAAGCCCACAAAGTGAGTAATGCTGCGCTGATTTTGCATGATGTCGGCACAAAACAAGAACGCAAAGATTGGGTGGAAGATTTCAAAGCAGGAAAAATCGACTTACTGTTTGTTTACAACATGCTACTCACAGGATTCGATGCCAAACGCTTGAAGAAACTCTACCTTGGCCGCGTGATCCGAAAACATAACTTGCTACAAGCACTGACACGCGTCAACCGCACATATAAGGACTTCCGTTATGGCTATGTGGTTGATTTCGCGGACATCCGAAAAGAGTTTGACGCAACTAACAAAGCTTACTTTGACGAATTACAGTCAGAGCTGGGCGACGAAATCGAAAGCTACTCCAAGCTATTCAAATCACAGGAAGAGATCAAACAAGAGATCGAACACATTAAAGATGTGTTGTTCCGCTTTGATATTGGCAACATGGAGACCTTCTGTGATCAAATCAGCCAGATACAAGACAGAGAAACTGTCTTAGCACTGAAAAATGCCTTAGCTGATGCACGAAGCCTGTATAACCTAATTCGCCTGCAAGGTGAGTACGATTTCCTTGATGAACTGGATTTCACCAAGCTCAATGTGTTGTTTCGTGTTGCCAGCGATAGACTAGACATGCTTAATCTTGCGATTTCAATACAAGATGGCGTGGACATTGGCAATCTACTCAATAGAGCTTTAGAAGATGTGATTTTTACATTCACAAAAATTGGCGAAGAAGAACTTGTACTAGCTGACAAACTGAAAAATACCCTTCGCCAAACACGCGAAGCTCTGGCAAGTAACTTTGACCAACAAGACCCGAAATTCATCAACCTGAAAGATGAACTAGAGCGATTATTTAAGAAAAAGAATCTCAGTGAAGTCACGCAAGATGAAATGGTCGCCAACATCGATGCACTCAATAAAATTCACCAACGAGTGAAAGAGTTGAACCGACAGAACAACCAATTGCGTCAGAAGTACCTAGGTGACACCAAGTATGCGCGTTTACACAAGCGTTTATACGAACGCCAACAAGAACGACGCGACATTACTGACTCTGAAAGAAAGATTTTTGAGGCCTTGCTCGGAGTCAAAGAAGACGCCGATAGCCAGGTACTCGACAACACGTCCGTTCTCGATAACGAAAGCTATTTTGAGCGGCATTTGCTACCAAAGGTTCATAACCGCTTTATCAAACAACAGAGCATTCCCTTGAATGCGGAAGCGGTTCGTTATGTAAACCACCTTGTCGTAACAGAATATTTAAAAGAATTTAATACAGGTAGCCAATCCTGGTAAGAACACCAACTAAGGCAGTACACAAACCATGGTCGAACTCGAATTTAGAGAAAAAACAAAAGCCCTTATCGATAGCCTGAAAAGCATCTGTGCAACCAATGGCTTAGGCAACAGTACCGGGGAGTTTGAGATCATCACTCAAGTCTTTTTGTATAAATTCCTGAACGATAAGTTCGCCTATGAAGCAAAGAAAATAGACGAAAAAATCGCCAGCGCGAAAAAATGGGAAGAAGCGCTGATTGAAATGAGTGAAGAGGATCTAGAGATGCTCCAGATCCAGATGGGCGGTGACACTGCTCGTCTCAAGCCACATCACTTCATCAGTCACTTGTTCAACCAACAAGACAAGCCTGGGTTTGCTCAGCTGTTTGATGATACTTTGATGGACATCGCCAGCACCAATAACGATGTGTTTGCGGTAATGACGGACACAGGCGAGAAAGTACAACTGTTTACCCGCATCAGCGAGAACGTGACCGTTTCCAAGCGTGATGCTTTCTGCAAAGCGATCATCAACAAACTGATTGAGTTCAGTTTTGAGCGTATCTTTAACCAAAAATTTGATTTCTACGCCACCATCTTTGAATACCTGATCAAAGACTACAACAGCAACTCAGGCGGCAAATATGCCGAGTACTACACCCCTCATGCGGTAGCACGCATTATGGCCGCAATTTTGGTGCCTGAAGACCAGCAAGGCACCGTGCGCAATGTTAGCTGTTATGACCCATCAGCGGGCTCTGGTACCCTGCTTATGAATGTCGCCCATGCCATCGGTGAAACGCGTTGTAGCATCTATACGCAGGATATTTCGAAGAAGTCATCAAACCTACTGCGTTTGAACCTGATTTTGAACAACTTGGTGCATTCAATTCCTAATGTGATTGAAGGCGACACTCTTCGTCATCCACACCACAAGGAAAATGGTGATCTACGCAAATTTGATTACATTGTCTCTAACCCACCATTTAAGCTGGATTTCAGTGATTTTCGTGATGAGTTGGATAGCAAAGAAAACAAAGATCGCTTTTTTGCTGGCATTCCCAAAATCAAAGCTAAGGCCAAGGACAAAATGGAAATCTACCAATTGTTCTTGCAGCACATTATTTACTCATTAAAACCAGGTGGTAAAGCAGCGGTGGTACTGCCGACAGGGTTTATTACCGCTCAATCTGGCATTGATAAAAAGATCCGGCAATACCTGGTGGATAACAAGATGCTGGCGGGTGTGGTCTCCATGCCATCCAATATCTTCGCGACCACAGGTACCAATGTCTCCATTCTGTTTATTGATGACAGCAACAAAGAAAAAGTGGTGCTGGTTGACGCATCCAACCTGGGTCAAAAGGTCAAAGAAGGTAAGAATCAGAAAACGGTTCTAACACCAGAAGAAGAACAGCAGATCATTGATGTATTCAACAACAAGTGGACCGAAGAAGATTTCTCTGTTGCTGTCAGCTATGACGAGATCACAGAGAAAAATTACAGCCTCAGTGCCGGACAGTACTTCGAAGTTAAAATTGAATACGCAGATATTACCGCAGAGCAGTTTGCGGAAAAAATGCAGGGCTTTAGCAGCAATCTGGATAGCTTGTTTAGTCAGTCTCGTGATTTAGAAGCAAAAATTAAACAACAATTAACGGGTTTGAAGTATGAGTAAGTTTCTAAACAAGAAGCTTGGTGACTTAGCTGCGCCTGGAAGATCTGTCATATCTGGTCCATTTGGAAGTAATATCGGAAAACGTTTCTTCAAAGAAGATGGGGTTCCAGTTATTCGTGGTAATAACTTAACCACGGACTTTAATAAGTTTATTGATGATGGCTTTGTCTTTTTGACAAAGGAAAAAGCAAATGAGTTGAACTCTGATGCTAAAGAAGGTGATATTTTATTTACCGCTGCGGGCACTATTGGACAGGTGGGTATGATTCCATGCGATGCAAAGTACCCAAGGTATGTTATTTCAAATAAGCAACTTAGATTCAGAGTAGATAAAGAAAAGGCAGATCCAGACTATGTATATTACTGGTTGGCAAGCCCATGGATATTTAAAACTATCATTAATAGAAATACAGGTAGTACAGTACCACTAATCAACTTGGGCATTATTAAGTCACTTCCTATTAATATACCCGAAGAGCTTCTAATTCAGAGAGCAATCTCAGAAACCCTCTCTACAATAGACAAAAAAATCGAACTCAACAACCGCATCAATTCTGAGCTAGAAGCCATGGCGAAAACGCTTTATGACTACTGGTTTGTGCAGTTTGATTTCCCAGATGCAAATGGAAAACCCTATAAAGCTTCTGGCGGTAAGATGGTTTATAACGATACCTTGAAGCGGGAAATTCCTGAGGGGTGGAGTGTTTGTGAGTTAGGAGAACACATTACGTTTGAGAGAGGAATTTCCTACCGTAGTAAGGATATAGCCGAAACCGGAACACCTCTGGTGAATCTCAACTCTTTTGCGTTGACGGGGAAGTTTAAACCAAATGGAACAAAGTATTTTTCTGGGAGTTATAAGCCTGAAAAACTTTGTAATATTGGCGACTTGGTTATCGCGATAACGGATGTAACCAGAAACGCTGATATTATAGGTAAAAGCTTTATCGTTCCTGATGCTTTTGAAGGCAAACGAGCACTAATTTCTTGTGATGTTGCTTTGGTTAAATCTAGTTATTTTGGTAATGCTTATTTAGAAACTCTATTTAACTCCAACCATTATCATAACTACATAAAACAGTTCGCGTCAGGAACTTTGGTTCTTCACCTGGATCTCAAAGGGGTCAATTGGTACAGAACTGAACTACCACCTCGAGAGCTTCTAAGTAGATTTGAAGATTTCTTTACCCCTTTATTCCAACAACGCGACGTTGTCTTACAGGAAAATAAAAAGCTAGAAGAATTACGTGATTGGCTTCTTCCAATGCTAATGAACGGCCAAGTAACAGTAACACCAAGCACTGAACCACAGGAGGCTCAGCATGGCTAAAGATCTCACTGAGTCTTTGCATGACCGACAAAACATCCTTAATAACCGTTATGCCCTACAAAAAGCAGAGCAACACTTGGCATTAGGTGGTGTTCAGTTTAATGGTGAGGCGGTGTTCACTAAACAACAAGTTATGGAATTGTTTGAAATCAGTGAACGTACAATTGAGCGCTATTTGTCCAGCCATGCAGTGAATTAAAAATAGTTACAATTCATAGCATTACGTTATGGTACCGACATTAATGACGGTACCATAATCAGCGTTTAATGTCGCCGCTCCAACAGGATAGTGAGCAGCAATACACCATGACAGGCTCTGTAATCATCATGGTTTAAAGATGATAAAACTCATCAATAACGCAATAAGGTTAATTGAATGACAGATAACATCCCCCAAGCTCCGCATGGTGAATTTGTCCTGTTTACCAGTGGAGATGGCAAAACTCGCGTAGAGTGCCGCTTTGAGTCAGATACCTTGTGGCTTTCTCAAGCTGCAATGGCAGATCTTTACCAAGTGAGCTCACAGGCCATCACTCAGCATATCAAGGCTGTCTATTCTGAAGGGGAGCTTGAGCAAAATTCAACTTGTAAGGATTACTTACAAGTTCAATTAGAGGGTGGTCGAGAAGTAAAACGCAATATTCGACACTACAGTCTCCCGGTAATTCTTGCGGTAGGGTACCGAGTTCGCTCGACGCGTGGTACACAGTTTCGCCAATGGGCCACGCGATTGTTACAAGAGTATTTAATCAAAGGCTTCGTGATGGATGACGAGCGTTTGAAGAACCCGCCCGTTGGTCACTCTGCGGTGCCAGATTACTTTGACGAGATGCTGGAACGCATTCGCGATATCCGAGCGAGTGAGCGTCGTGTTTATCTGCGAGTCAAAGAAATCTTTACCATGGCAGCCGATTACGAGCCATCCAACCAAGAAACTAATCGCTTCTTTCAAACCATTCAGAACAAGCTGCATTATGCCTGTACGCACATGACGGCTGCTGAGCTGATTGCTAGCCGTGTGGATGCCAGTAAGCCAGATATGGGGCTAACCAGCTATAAAGGCGATGAAGTGCGTAAGACCGATGTCACCATCGCAAAAAACTATCTGCGTGAAGACGAAATCAAAGAGCTTAACCGCATCGTCAATATGTGGCTCGACTTTGCCGAAGACCAGGCGTTACGCCGCAAACAAGTGTTCTTGCAAGACTGGGCCGATAAGCTTGACCAGTTTTTAAGTTTTAATGATAGAGACGTATTAAGCGGAGCAGGAAAAATATCCAAGAAGGACGCGGATGATAAGGCGAGACTGGAGTTTGACCGCTTTGCCCAGCAACGCCGCCGTTTAAAAGAAGCCGAAGGCGCACTTGCTAATATTGCAGCCCTCAAGGCAATACTAAAAAAAGACAAATAGCGCGACTAACTCTGTTGAACCAGCCATGGTACCGACATCAATGTCGGTACCATCGTTCTCAGGTCTGTCATTTATCCAGCCAAAACACCACCTAAAAGCCACTTTGAGATTTCAACTGGCTATCTCACACAACTAGCACATCGAAAAGCAACCCAAAAGCGCTCTTGCTCGCAGCCAACCGCGTGCTGCCCCATGGGCTTTCACATGTGAAAGTACATCAGCCCTCATGCACTACAAATAGGCCAAATCCCACAATAATCTAGAAATTTACCAACACAATCCCATCAAAAAAATAATCGACGCTCAGGTCCCACAATGATTGGAGTACAACGCCCTACATCCCCGCCAAAACAATAAAGCAACGAAAATAATCCGTAGCAACGTCCCACAAAGATAGGTATCTGGAAAGCACAGGGATAGGTCCCAGGAGAGGAATCGCTAGCCATGCTTGCCAATCAGCGATGGGACTAGAGAAAAATTATGCGCTCAAAAAGGGCAATTACAGATGCGTAAGTAACAGTACGTTTGCGCTACCTTGAGCAAAACAAACAAGGAGCCAATATGACTGTATTAAATGAACATTCCGCCGCCTATCAATGATCTGAGTAGGTGATGATCACGCTCCCCCCTACAGGGAAGATTCACTTTGGTAAGGAAACGATCACCGCACCTTCCCCGCTAGAGAGTGGAAAACCTCTCTTGTTTGTCGTTACTGAAGAGAAAGATCGCGAAAGCTGATCCGTTTTCCCACCATTCCCACTTTTCCCATCCTGATCTATGATGGAAGTCATCTTGGGAAGTTAGTATTTGACCATAAATTGCAATTTGGTCCCCAATCGGTCCCCAAGACGTCGCGCGAGGCCAGTTATTATGGGAAACTTCTTTCTGTATCGGTAAATAACATCAAGCGCGGCTCCACCAGCCGCGTTTTTCGTCATTAAAAAGGAACATTCATGATCCATATTATTACAGGCAGCACGCTAGGTGGCGCAGAATACGTAGGTGACCACCTCAGTGATATCTTAGTTGAGAATGGTTTCGAAACTCAGGTCCATAACCAACCTGAGCTATCTGAGATAGAGAATCAAGGTACTTGGCTGATTATCACGTCGACTCATGGTGCGGGTGAATATCCAGATAATATCCGTCCATTTATTCAAGCGCTACAAGATACCCCACCTAAAATGAGTGAAGTGAAGTTTGCGACAATCGCGATTGGGGACTCAAGTTATGACACCTTCTGTGCCGCAGGTTTGCATGCCCACCAACTTCTTGAAGACATAGGCGCAACGGCTATTACTGATTGTTTAACCATCGATGTACTCAGTCATGATGTACCTGAAGATGCAGCAGAAGAATGGCTGAATGAGCTAATTCCGCAACTCTAATCGCTAACAAAGTGGCTATTCTCAAGGCCACTTTTCCTATCTACTACTGCTTTGTGAATAACTTTTCTTACTTCCCCGTGTACTGTTTGCTCATATTTTAGCCGCTCAGGCTGTGGATAAAGTTAGATCTATCCGGTGATTAACCTATAGTTATCCCAATAACAACTCTGATCCTTTTTTACCCCTGTGAATAACCCTCATTTTTGATCCCAGCTAATCCTCGATCTGATCAAGGTAAGATCACATGATATGATCCAAAGAAGATCCGTGATCTTGTTGATCATTTTTGAGTTATCCACAGAAGAGGCCGATCTTAATAATAGATCTAATAAAAGATCATATATATAGATCTTATATATATAAGTGATTTGCTCCTTTGTATGAAAAGAGTCAAAAGCATTTTCTCTCTCGTTGAAAGAAGGTAGAATAGCGCTCTTTTTCTCTATCCAACTCTCTATTGAATATCTGAGGTCGGTTCATGCTTTATCACGAAAAATTTGACGTCATTGTTGTGGGTGGCGGTCACGCAGGAACGGAAGCCGCACTCGCATCTGCTCGTACTGGGCAAAAGACGCTTTTACTCACGCACAACATCGATACACTTGGCCAAATGTCATGTAACCCAGCGATTGGTGGCATCGGTAAAGGCCACTTAGTGAAAGAGGTTGATGCTATGGGTGGCCTAATGGCCGAAGCGATCGATCATGCGGGTATTCAATTTAGAACACTTAACGCATCTAAAGGCCCTGCGGTACGTGCAACTCGCGCTCAAGCAGACCGCGCGTTATACAAAGCGTACGTCCGTCGCACACTCGAAAATGCACCAAATTTGACGTTGTTCCAACAGTCGGTTGATGATCTGATCGTAGAACAGGATCAAGTGGTAGGTGTCGTGACACAAATGGGTCTTCGCTTTCAAGCCAAAGCGGTTGTGCTGACAGTAGGAACATTCCTCGGTGGTAAGATCCACATCGGTATGGAAAGTTCGTCAGGTGGTCGTGCTGGAGATCCACCATCGATCGCCCTTGCTGATCGTCTTCGTGAAATGCCATTCCGAGTAGACCGACTAAAAACGGGGACACCTCCACGTATTGATGCCCGTAGTGTCGATTTTTCAGAGTTAGAAGTTCAGCATGGTGATAACCCTGCGCCTGTTTTCTCATTCATGGGGAATCGCTCGCAGCATCCACGTCAGATCCCATGTTACATCACGCATACTAACGAACAGACGCACGACGTTATTCGTAATAACCTAGATCGCAGCCCAATGTACGCTGGTGTTATTGAAGGTATTGGACCTCGTTACTGCCCTTCAATTGAAGACAAAGTGATGCGTTTTGCCGATAAGAACAGCCACCAAATCTTTATCGAACCTGAAGGTCTTGATACTCATGAGTTGTATCCAAATGGTATTTCGACAAGTTTACCATTTGATGTTCAGGTACAAATTGTTCGTTCAATGAAAGGTTTTGAAAATGCTCATATCGTTCGCCCAGGCTACGCTATTGAGTATGATTTCTTTGACCCTCGTGATTTGAAACAGACTTACGAAACCAAATTTATTAATGGTTTGTTCTTTGCTGGCCAAATCAATGGTACGACAGGCTACGAAGAAGCGGCAGCACAAGGCTTGATGGCTGGTCTTAACGCGAGTTTGTACAGTCAGGACAAAGAAGGCTGGAGCCCTCGTCGTGATCAGGCATACATGGGCGTGCTTATTGACGACCTATCGACGATGGGAACGAAAGAACCTTACCGTATGTTCACTTCTCGTGCCGAATATCGTCTGCTATTGCGTGAAGATAACGCGGATTTACGTTTGACTGCCCAAGCTCGAGATTTAGGTTTAATTGATGATGTTCGTTGGGCTCGCTTCAACCAAAAAATCGACAATATGGAGACAGAACGTCAGCGTCTAAAAGAGATTTGGATGAATCCTAATTCTACAGGTGTTGATGCTCTTAATGATCTTTTGAAAACACCAATGGCTCGTGAAGCGAGTGGTGAAGATCTTCTTCGTCGTCCAGAGATCAGTTATTCGCAACTGACAGAATTGGAAGCGTTCGCTCCGGCGCTTGAGGATCAACAAGCTGCTGAACAAGTGGAAATACAAGTTAAGTACGAAGGCTACATCAAACGTCAGCAAGAAGAGATTGAGAAATCTCTTCGTCATGAGCACACTAAGCTTCCTGTTGATCTTGATTACCGTTCTGTTAAAGGTTTATCTAATGAAGTTGTTGCTAAATTAAGCGAAGCCAAACCAGAAACCTTAGGCATTGCCTCTCGTATTTCTGGCATTACGCCTGCGGCAATTTCGATTTTGCTGGTTCATTTGAAAAAGCATGGCATGCTGAAAAAAGGTGAGGAAGAGTAATGTCTCAATTACGCACTCAACTCGACTCGCTAATCGCTCAAACGACGCTTGAAGTTTCAGAGCAGCAACGTGATCAACTCGTCGGCTACGTTGAAATGCTCAACAAGTGGAACAAAGCTTACAACCTAACATCTGTTCGAGATCCACAAGAGATGCTTATTAAGCATATAATGGACAGTATTGTTGTTAGTACTCACTTACAAGGTAGTTCCTTTATTGACGTAGGTACCGGCCCTGGTTTGCCTGGTATTCCTTTGTCGATAATGAACCCAGACAAACAATTCGTGCTACTTGATAGCCTTGGTAAGCGCATCCGCTTTATCAAGCAGGTTCTGCATGAACTTAAAATTGAAAATGTGACTCCGGTTCAAAGTCGAGTTGAAGAGTATCAACCTGAAGAGCTGTTTGATGCTGTACTGAGCCGAGCATTTGCATCGATGACCGATATGGTTGAGTGGTGTCATCATCTGCCAAAAACGGATGGCGGGTGTTTTCTTGCTCTGAAAGGACAATTACCACAGAGTGAGATTGAACAGCTACCTGAGTGGTGTTCTGTGACCGACATCAAAGCTTTGAGCGTTCCTCAATTGGAAGGTGAGCGTCATCTAGTAATCTTATCGCGCAAGGAATAAAAGCGAGGTTCATTGTGGGAAAAATTGTAGCAATCGCCAACCAGAAAGGCGGGGTTGGTAAGACAACAACATGTATCAACCTAGCCGCATCGATGGCCGCGACCAAACGTAAGGTCTTGGTGATTGATCTCGACCCGCAAGGCAATGCCACGATGGCGAGTGGCGTCGACAAGTATCAGGTCGATGCCACAGCGTACGAACTCTTAGTTGAAGAAGTTCCGTTTGACGAAGTTGTATGCCGTAAAACCTCGGGCAATTATGACTTAATTGCTGCGAATGGCGATGTGACGGCCGCTGAAATCAAGCTGATGGAAGTCTTTGCTCGTGAAGTTCGTTTAAAGCATGCGTTGGCATCAGTTCGCGATAACTATGATTTCATCTTTATCGATTGTCCTCCTTCTCTAAACCTTCTTACAATCAACGCTATGGCCGCAGCTGATTCGGTTTTGGTTCCAATGCAGTGTGAGTATTTTGCACTAGAAGGTTTAACCGCGTTAATGGATACGATTAGCAAGTTGGCAGCTGTTGTTAACGAGAATCTAAAAATTGAAGGGTTGTTGCGCACTATGTATGACCCTCGCAACAGGCTATCAAACGAAGTATCTGATCAACTTAAAAAGCACTTTGGCAACAAGGTGTACCGCACTGTTATTCCTCGCAATGTTCGCTTAGCAGAAGCGCCAAGTCATGGTAAGCCTGCTATGTATTACGACAAATACTCTGCGGGCGCAAAAGCTTACCTAGCCTTGGCGGGAGAGATGCTTCGCCGCGAAGAAGTCCCTGCATAACGACAACCAAAGGAATCCCGTCTCATGTCTAAACGTGGTTTAGGTAAAGGGCTTGATGCCCTGCTTTCAACCAGCTCACTAGCGCGCGAAAAGCAAATGAGTGCCTTACATAGCCAAGAGCTTTCATCGGATGGCAATCTGACTGATTTGAATATTAACTCCCTGAAACCTGGCGTTTATCAACCACGTAAAGAGATGGAGCCAGAAGCTCTGGAAGAACTCGCCGCTTCAATCGAGTCTCAAGGAATTATTCAGCCTATCGTTGTGCGTCAGGTTCAAGGCGATAAGTTCGAGATTATTGCTGGTGAGCGTCGTTGGCGAGCTGCCCGTAAAGCCGGTTTAAAACAAGTGCCGTGTGTGGTGAAAAATGTCGACGATCGCGCAGCAATCGCAATGGCATTGATCGAAAATATTCAGCGCGAAGATCTGAATGTTATCGAAGAAGCGGTGGCATTAGATCGTCTTCAGGAAGAGTTTAATCTTACTCACCAGCAAGTTGCGGACGTTATTGGCAAATCTCGTGCTGCGGTGAGTAACTTATTACGTCTAAATCAGCTCGAAAATGACGTAAAGAGTTTGGTTTCGAACCGCCAACTGGATATGGGGCATGCTAGAGCCTTGTTGGCGCTAGAAGGTGAGCAGCAAGTAGACATTGCTCAACTGGTCGCAAAGAAGAAAATGACGGTTCGTCAGACAGAGCAATTAGTTAAAAAGTGCTTACAGCCAGAGCCTGAAGCGAAAAATGAGCCGCAAGACTCTGAAGCACAACAAATGTCACAAAAATTGAGTGAAATGCTTGGTGGTAAAGTGGTAATTGTGAGAGGCAGTAACGGCAAGTCGAAAGTAACGATTAGTCTTGATGAACCTCACAAATTAGAGCAACTAATTGCCAAGCTCGAAAGCTAAATGAGATAATTGATCTCAGTCAATATATGTAAAAACGAATTTTTGTGCGAAAGTTGTCGGTTTGTAAACAAAATTGTAACTTTTTGCGGTGTTTTAATTGCAATCAGTTTGGCTCACCGTATAATTTTCGCCAATTTCCCAGCCCAGAGGTAGTTAAGCTGTGGATTTTACTAGAGGTACGAATACATGGTAGCTGCGTTAGCTAGACCAGGACGAGAGCTTGCAAAGCAATTGTTAATGATCCAGCTTAGCGCGGTTACACTATTGGCAGCAGGAATGGCAGTTGCTGTGAATGCTGAATGGGGACTTTCAGCGCTGATTGGTGGTGGCATATTTGTTATTGCTAATGCGGTATTTGCGCTGTGTGCTTTTATGTTTAGCGGAGCTCGCGCTGCAAAGCGTATCGCGGCCTCTTTCTACACAGGCGAAGTACTTAAAATCCTCATTACGGTGGTTCTTTTTACCGTTGCCTACATGTATATGCAGGTGGAACTTGTTCCCCTAAAGCTAACCTATTTGCTGGCTCTAGGTATTAATATCTGTGCGCCAGTGCTATTCATTAACAACAAAAAATAGGATGAGTTATGGCTGCGCCAGGTGAAGCGCTAACGTCATCCGGATACATTGCCCACCACTTATCAAACCTTTCTTTAGCTAAGTTAGGATTGGTAGCGGATGAAGCAAGTTTCTGGAACGTACATATCGATAGCCTGTTTTTTTCTTGGTTTACTGGTTTAATCTTCTTAGGAATTTTTTACAAAGTAGCGAAGAGAACTACAGCGGGTGTACCGGGTAAGCTTCAGTGTTTTGTTGAAATGATCGTTGAATTTGTCGCGGAAAACGTCAAAGACACGTTCCATGGACGCAACCCACTGATCGCGCCTTTAGCACTGACTATCTTTTGTTGGGTATTTTTGATGAACGTGATGGACTTAGTTCCGATCGACTTCTTACCTTACCCAGCAGAGCATTGGCTTGGTATTCCTTACCTTAAGGTTGTACCGTCAGCTGATGTTAATATCACCATGGCTATGGCTCTAGGCGTTTTTGCTCTGATGATTTACTACAGCATCAAAGTGAAAGGTCTAGGTGGATTCGCAAAAGAACTTGCTTTACATCCATTTAATCACCCAGTGATGATTCCGTTTAACCTACTAATTGAAGTTGTATCGCTACTAGCGAAACCTCTATCACTTGGTATGCGTCTATTCGGTAACATGTTTGCAGGTGAGGTTGTATTCATTCTTTGTGCGGCAATGCTACCATGGTACTTACAATGGATGGGTTCACTACCGTGGGCAATCTTCCATATCTTGGTTATTACGATTCAGGCTTTCGTGTTCATGATGTTGACAATTGTTTACCTGTCAATGGCACACGAAGACAGTGATCATTAATTTTATTTTAAAAGCTTTTTATTTGGGCACTAGCCAACAACTATAAATTGGAGATAGTAATGGAAACTTTACTGAGCTTTTCTGCAATCGCCGTAGGTATTATCGTCGGTCTTGCTTCTCTTGGTACAGCGATTGGTTTCGCACTTCTAGGCGGTAAATTCCTTGAAGGTGCTGCACGTCAACCAGAAATGGCTCCTATGCTACAAGTTAAGATGTTCATCATCGCTGGTCTACTTGATGCGGTTCCTATGATCGGTATCGTAATCGCACTTCTATTCACTTTCGCGAACCCATTCGTTGGTCAACTAGGTTAATCACTTTTAACTGTGGGCAAACTTCGGTTTGTCGTTGATTAACACTAAGTCCGAATAGAAGGGGTAGCTGTTGTGAATATGAACGCAACTCTGCTAGGTCAAGCAATCTCGTTTGCACTATTTGTGTGGTTCTGCATGAAGTATGTATGGCCACCATTGATGCAAGCGATTGAAGAACGTCAGAAGAAAATCGCTGACGGTCTACAAGCAGCTGAACGTGCTGCTAAAGACTTGGGTCTAGCACAAGCAAACGCTTCTGAGCAGTTGAAAGAAGCGAAGCGCACAGCAACTGAGATCATCGAGCAAGCGAACAAGCGTAAAGCTCAAATTCTAGATGAAGCTCGTGAGGAAGCTCAGACTGAACGTCAGAAAATCCTTACTCAAGCAGAAGCTGAACTTGAAGCCGAACGCAACCGTGCGCGTGATGAACTGCGCAAACAAGTTGCAACTCTGGCTGTAGCTGGTGCTGAGAAAATCCTTGAGCGTGCTATCGATAAAGATGCGCAAAAAGATATTCTCGACAACATTACTGCAAAACTTTAAGTCTGGGGGCGCATATGTCTGATTTGACTACAATCGCACGCCCCTATGCTAAAGCAGCCTTCGACTTTGCGGTAGATAAAGGCCAACTAGACCAATGGGGTCAAATGTTGTCTTTTGCTGCTGAAGTCGCTAAGAACGAACAAATGAAAGAGCTCTTAACGGGTTCTGTTTCAGCAGACAAACTTGCTGAAATATTTGTTGCAGTTTGCGGCGAACAAGTTGATGCGCATGGTCAGAACCTTTTGAAGGTAATGGCCGAGAATGGTCGCCTAGCGGCCCTTCCTGATGTATGTAAGCAGTTTATTGCTCTTAAAAAAGAGCATGAGAAGGAAATTGATGTGGAAGTTATTTCTGCATCTGAACTTTCTGATGAACAACTTGCAAATATCAGCAGCAAACTTGAGCAGCGCCTTGAGCGCAAAGTAAAGCTGAATTGCAGTGTAGATGAGACCCTACTTGGTGGGGTTATAATTCGAGCCGGAGACTTAGTCATCGATAATTCAGCGCGTGGTCGTTTGAACCGCCTGAGCGATGCATTGCAGTCTTAATGGGGATTGGAGCATGCAACTTAATTCCACGGAAATTAGCGATCTAATCAAACAACGTATCGAGTCATTCGATGTCGTTAGTGAAGCTCGCAACGAAGGTACTATCGTATCGGTAAGCGATGGTATCATCCGCATTCACGGCCTAGCGGACGTGATGCAAGGTGAAATGATTGAATTACCGGGTGGCCGTTATGCACTAGCACTTAACCTTGAGCGTGACTCGGTTGGTGCGGTAGTAATGGGTCCATATGCTGACCTTAAGGAAGGCATGAAAGTTACAGGTACTGGTCGTATTCTTGAAGTACCAGTTGGTCCTGAATTGCTTGGCCGTGTTGTAAACACGCTAGGTGAGCCAATTGATGGTAAAGGTCCAATCGAAGCGAAACTGTCTTCGCCTGTAGAAGTAATCGCACCAGGTGTAATCGACCGTAAATCGGTAGACCAACCTGTGCAAACTGGTTACAAATCTGTTGACTCAATGATCCCAATCGGTCGTGGTCAGCGTGAGCTAGTAATCGGTGACCGTCAGACTGGTAAAACAGCGATGGCGATCGATGCGATTATCAACCAGAAAAACTCTGGTATTTTCTCAATCTACGTAGCAATCGGTCAGAAAGCATCGACTATTGCTAACGTGGTTCGCAAACTGGAAGAGCACGGCGCGCTAGCTAACACTATCGTTGTTGTTGCATCTGCTTCTGAATCTGCAGCGCTACAATACCTAGCGCCATACGCAGGTTGTGCGATGGGTGAATACTTCCGCGATCGCGGTGAAGATGCACTGATTGTTTATGATGATCTATCTAAGCAAGCGGTAGCTTACCGTCAGATCTCTCTACTACTAAAACGTCCACCAGGCCGTGAGGCATTCCCAGGTGACGTATTCTACTTACACTCGCGTCTACTAGAGCGTGCAGCTCGTGTAAACGAAGAGTATGTAGAGCGTTTCACTAACGGTGAAGTGAAAGGTAAGACTGGTTCTCTAACTGCTCTACCAATCATTGAAACTCAAGCAGGTGACGTTTCAGCATTCGTACCGACTAACGTAATCTCGATTACCGATGGTCAGATCTTCCTACAAACTGAGCTATTCAACGCAGGTGTACGTCCAGCTGTTGACCCAGGTATCTCAGTATCTCGTGTAGGTGGTTCAGCGCAGACGAAAATCATCAAGAAGCTATCAGGCGGTATCCGTACTGCACTAGCTCAGTACCGTGAACTAGCAGCGTTTGCTCAGTTCTCTTCTGACCTTGATGAAGCTACGAAGAAACAGCTAGACCACGGTCAAAAAGTTACAGAACTAATGAAGCAGAAGCAGTACGCTCCAATGTCTGTATTTGACCAAGCGCTAGTAATCTTCGCTGCAGAGCGTGGCTATTTAGCAGATGTTGAACTAAGTAAACTGCTAGATTTCGAATCGGCTCTACTATCGTACGCTCGCGGTCAATACGCTGATTTCGCAGCTGAGATCGACAAGACGGGTGCATACAACGATGAAGTTGAAGCTCAGCTTAAGAAGCTGACTGATGACTTCGTAGCAACCCAAACTTGGTAATAGGTCGGTGGCAGTCTCTGCCACCAACTAATGGAGAGTAACGATGGCCGGCGCAAAAGAGATACGTAATAAAATCGGTAGTGTTAAAAGCACGCAGAAAATTACGAAAGCGATGGAAATGGTAGCAGCTTCAAAAATGCGTCGTTGTCAAGACGCAATGGAAGCTTCTCGTCCATACGCTGAAACAATGCGTAAAGTGATCGGTCACGTAGCAAACGCGAATCTAGAGTACCGTCATCCGTACCTAGAAGAGCGCGAAGCGAAGCGAGTTGGTTACATCATCGTTTCTACAGACCGTGGCCTGTGTGGTGGTTTGAACATTAACGTGTTCAAGAAAGCAATCACCGATATGCAGGCTTGGAAAGAGAAAGGTGCTGAAGTTGAACTAGCACTTGTTGGTTCTAAAGCGACATCCTTTTTCAACAACAGTGGCGCTAAAGTAGCTGCTCAAGTTTCAGGCCTAGGTGATCAACCTAGCCTAGAAGACTTAATTGGTTCTGTAAGCGTAATGCTAAAGAAATACGATGAAGGTGAATTGGACCGTCTGTATGTTGTTTTCAACAAGTTTGTGAACACCATGGTTCAACAACCAACGATCGATCAATTGCTACCTTTGCCTAAATCAGACAGCAAAGAGATGCAGCGTGAGCATTCATGGGACTACATCTATGAGCCTGAACCAAAACCTCTACTCGATACACTTCTAGTGCGTTACGTAGAGTCTCAGGTATACCAAGGTGTTGTTGAGAACCTTGCTTGTGAGCAAGCGGCTCGAATGATTGCAATGAAGGCTGCAACCGATAATGCAACAAACCTGATTGAAGACTTAGAACTTGTGTACAACAAAGCCCGTCAGGCTGCGATTACACAAGAACTGTCTGAAATCGTTGGTGGTGCAGCTGCGGTTTAAGCATAGGTAAAACGAAATAGTTTAGAGGATTAACGATGGCTACAGGTAAGATCGTACAGATCATCGGTGCGGTAGTCGACGTAGAGTTCCCACAGAGCGAAGTACCTAGTGTATATGACGCTCTAAACGTTACTGAATCAAAAGAGCGTCTAGTTCTTGAGGTTCAACAACAGCTAGGCGGTGGCGTAGTTCGTTGTATCGTTATGGGTAGCTCTGATGGTTTACGTCGTGGAGTTGAAGTTGTAAACACTGGCGCTCCAATTTCAGTACCAGTAGGTACTAAGACCCTAGGTCGTATCATGAACGTACTTGGTGATGCGATTGACGAGCGTGGTGAAATCGGTGCAGAAGAGTCTTACTCTATTCACCGTGAAGCACCAAGCTACGAAGAGCAATCTAACGAGACTGCTCTACTAGAAACTGGCGTTAAAGTAATCGACCTAGTTTGTCCATTCGCTAAGGGTGGTAAAATTGGTCTATTCGGTGGTGCTGGTGTAGGTAAGACCGTTAACATGATGGAACTTATCAACAACATCGCACTACAACACTCAGGTCTATCTGTATTCGCAGGTGTAGGTGAGCGTACTCGTGAGGGTAACGACTTCTACTTCGAAATGCAGGAAGCCGGCGTTGTAAACGTTGAGAAGCCAGAAGAATCAAAAGTAGCGATGGTTTACGGCCAGATGAACGAGCCACCAGGCAACCGTCTACGTGTTGCACTGACTGGTCTAACAATGGCAGAGCGTTTCCGTGACGAAGGTCGTGACGTTCTACTGTTCGTTGATAACATCTACCGTTACACGCTAGCAGGTACTGAGGTATCAGCACTTCTAGGCCGTATGCCTTCTGCGGTAGGTTACCAGCCTACTCTAGCAGAAGAGATGGGTGTTCTTCAGGAGCGTATCACGTCAACTAAGCAAGGTTCTATCACGTCTGTACAGGCAGTATACGTACCAGCGGATGACTTGACTGACCCGTCTCCAGCAACAACGTTCGCGCACTTAGATGCAACGGTTGTACTTAACCGTAACATCGCTGCAATGGGTCTATACCCAGCGATCGACCCACTAGATTCGACTTCTCGTCAGCTAGACCCGCTAGTAGTTGGTCAAGAGCACTACGACATCGCTCGTGGCGTTCAGTCTACCCTACAGCGCTACAAAGAGCTGAAGGATATCATTGCGATTCTAGGTATGGACGAGCTATCTGAATCAGATAAGCAAGTTGTATCTCGTGCACGTAAGATTGAGCGTTTCCTAACTCAGCCTTACCACGTAGCGGAAGTATTTACTGGCGACCCAGGTGTTTACGTACCTCTTAAAGAGACTCTACGTGGCTTCAAAGGTCTACTAGCTGGTGATTACGATGACATTCCAGAGCAAGCGTTCATGTACTGCGGTACGATTGACGATGCTATCGAGAATGCGAAGAAGCTATAAGGCTAACTAGGAGGCGATATGGCAGCAATAACCTTTCACCTAGACGTTGTTAGCGCAGAGAAGAAAATCTTCTCTGGCCTAGTTGAAACGTTTCAGGTGACCGGTAGCGAAGGTGAGCTTGGTATTTTCCACGGCCACACACCGCTGCTGACCGCTATAAAGCCTGGTATGGTGCGTATTGTTAAACAGCACGGCCACGAAGAAATTATTTATGTTTCTGGTGGTATGGTAGAAGTTCAGCCTGGTACAGCGACTGTACTGGCTGATACCGCTATCCGTGGTGAAGAGCTAGACGCAGCGAAGGCAGAAGAAGCGAAACGTCGTGCTGAGGAGAATATCCAGAACCAGCATGGCGATATGGACTTCGCTCAAGCGGCCAGTGAACTGGCTAAAGCCATTGCTCAGCTACGAGTTATCGAGCTGACAAAACAGCGTCGTTAATCGACAACGTTGTTTTAAGTGATAAAGGCGGTCGTAAGACCGCCTTTTTGCTTATTTTTTAACGTAAATTTTTCCTAATCAATTAACTAATTACCGATTAGTGTCTAAAATACCCCTCAGATTTAGAATAACGTCCAACAGGTAACTCAATGAAATTTAGCGCGGTCATTCTCGCAGCGGGTAAAGGTACTCGCATGTATTCTAATAAGCCTAAAGTGCTGCACACCTTGGCTGGTAAGCCAATGGTCAAGCACGTTATAGATACCTGTAACAGTTTAGGTGCGCAAAATATTCATTTGGTTTACGGCCATGGCGGCGATCAAATGCAGGCTGAGCTTGCAAGCGAGTCAGTTAACTGGATCTTACAAGCTGAGCAATTGGGGACAGGGCATGCGGTTGATCAAGCCTCTCCACACTTTGAAGATGAAGAAAAGATCTTAGTTCTTTACGGTGATGTCCCTCTTATCTCTGAAGAGACCATTGAAAGTCTACTTGATGCTCAACCAACAGGAGGTATTGCCCTTTTGACGGTCGTGCTTGATAACCCTATGGGGTATGGTCGAATTGTTCGTCGCAACGGTCCTGTTGTCGCGATTGTTGAGCAGAAAGATGCAACAGAAGAGCAGAAGCTAATTAAAGAGATCAATACCGGTGTAATGGTAGCAACTGGTGGTGATCTTAAGCGTTGGTTATCTGGGCTAAATAATAACAACGCTCAGGGTGAATACTACCTTACAGACGTTATTGCTGCTGCGCATGATGAAGGTCGTGCAGTTGAAGCTGTTCATCCTGTAAACTCTATCGAAGTTGAAGGGGTGAATGATCGTGCACAGTTGGCTCGTTTGGAGCGAGCTTTCCAATCTATGCAAGCTCGTAAGTTGTTAGAGCAGGGTGTTATGCTGCGTGACCCAGCACGATTTGATCTGCGTGGTGAGCTGCAATGTGGTATGGACTGTGAAATCGATGCTAACGTCATTATCGAAGGTAACGTCTCACTGGGTGATAACGTCATTATCGGTGCGGGTTGTGTCCTTAAAGATTGTGAAATCGACGACAACACCATTGTTCGCCCTTACAGTGTGATTGAAGGTGCAACGGTGGGTGAAGAGTGTACGGTTGGTCCATTTACCCGTTTGCGCCCAGGTGCAGAACTGCGTAACGATGCGCACGTTGGCAACTTTGTTGAAGTGAAAAACGCTCGTATTGGTGAAGGTTCCAAAGCCAATCACCTAACGTACCTTGGTGATGCTGAAATTGGTCAGGGAACAAATATCGGTGCTGGTGTGATTACTTGTAACTACGATGGCGCAAACAAATTCAAAACAGTTATCGGTAATGATGTGTTTGTGGGTTCAGACTGTCAGCTGGTGGCGCCTGTAACGATTGCAGATGGTGCAACGATTGGTGCTGGAACGACGTTGACGAAAGATGTGTCAGAAGGCGAGTTAGTCATCACTCGAGCTAAAGAACGTAAAATTTCTGGTTGGCAACGTCCGGTTAAGAAAAAATAACCAATACCGCTAACTCAATGTGAAAGCCGCTATTTTTAGCGGCTTTTTTGTTTGTCTAACTACTAATGACTTGGCACTTGAATGCGCTTTTCTAACCAACGGACTGCTTGTGAAACAATCAGTATCAGCACTAAATATTCTATGACCAGAAATGTATATATTTCTAAAGGTAAGTACTCATTAACCACCAGTTCATTGGCACGACGAGTTAAATCGCTAAGACCAATAACACTGACCAGTGAACTCATTTTGAGAATATAAACGAACTGATTGCCAAGTGGAGGTAGGATTTGTCTAAAAGCTTGCGGAAGAATCACGAAACGCATTTTCTGCCAATAGTTGAGCCCTAGCGCTTCGGCCGCTTCATGTTGTCCACGATTTATCGCTTGAATCCCACCTCTAAATACTTCCGCCATAAATGCGCTTTCCGCAATAGTAAGCGCGATAACACCCGCCCAGAAGTGATTTAGAGTGACATCTAACAAGGTCGGCATTCCATAGTAAACCCAAAGCAGTAGTACCAACACTGGTATAGAGCGAACCGATTCTACGTAGACTCGATTGAGCATTCTTAGAGGCTTTAGTGGAGAGAGTGCCGGTAATGAAACTAAGAAGCCTAAGGTCATCGCCAGCAACATACTGAGCAACGAAACCTGAATTGTATCGCTAAATCCAGCGACGAGAAACTTGAGGTTCGTTTGACCTTGTGACGTTGTTGGATCCAATACATACCAGCCCCATTGATAGTCTGAGCAGCCGGTTAGGAGTAGAGCGGAAACAATCGATAAATAACGAGAAGTCACATTACACCTTGTATTAACTAATAATATTTCTTTGTAGCTGCTATGTTATCAAATGAACCGACGTTAAGCTTAATAAACTTAGGGATTAATATAATGAAGAAATACATCTTAGCACTTGGAATGTGCTTATTGTCTGTTGGTCAGGTTATGGCGGAAACAAGTCGATTACAGGAAATCCTTGATAAGGGGATTTTACGGGTTGGCACCACAGGCGATTGGAATCCAATGACGATGAAAGATCCTGCGACCAACAGTTATCGAGGATTTGATATCGACGTAACGACAGAATTGGCTAAAGATTTAGGCGTGGAAATAGAGTATGTGGCTACGGATTGGAAGACCTTAGTCAACGGTATTACAGCCAATAAATATGATATCACGGGGAGTGCCTCACTGAATATGTCTCGAGCTAAAGTCGCTGGTTACAGTCAACCATATTTTTACCTGGCTTTTGTTCCTGTCGTACAGAAAAAAGATTTAGAGAAATTTTCTGATTGGAGTGATTTTGACAAAGCGGACGTGAAAGTGGCGGCGACCTTGGGCACAGTACAAGAGAAGATGGTCAAAGAGTTCTTTCCAACTGCGCAGCATATTGTCATCGAAGCACCGGCAAGGGATTTTCAGGAGCTATTGGCACGTCGAGCCGATGTCTCTGTGACTTCAAATGTGGAAGCGGCAACCTTGGTGGAAAAGTTCCAACAGTTAGCGATTGTACCAGTAAAAGAACCACGTAAACCGACACCAATCGCCATGCTACTCCCTCAAAATGACCAGGTGTGGATTAATTATATTAATCACTGGGTAGAACTGAAAAAAACACAAGGTTTCTTTAAGCGCACTGCTGAAAAGTGGGGCCTAAAAAGTTTGTAACTACTTACTATAAAAAGAGCCGCTTAGTGAAGCGGCTTCTTTTTGTTATCGATTACTCGTCACTCACAACTCGAGCATTATCGGGAGTAGTAAAGTGCCTTCGGCGATTAGTTATGGTGTTCGCCAAGTAGAGCAGGAGCTAGATGTTGTTCTGTTCCGCCGTTTACCGAGAAAAGTAGAGCTCACGCCCGCGGGGGAGCTCTTTATCGCTGAGGCGCGTATGCTTCTTAGACAGATGGCGGAGATTCAGTCTCAAACGCGTCGAGTTGCTCATGGTTGGCAGTCAACACTCAAGTTAACCTTAGACAACGTAGTCAAACTCGATAAGCTGAAGCCGCTCGTCGAAAGCTTTTACCAAGAGTTCGAATTTGCCGAACTGCAAATCAACATGGAAGTGTTTAATGGTTCATGGGAGGCGATAGCCCAAGAGCGAGCAGATATTGTGATTGGTGCGACGTCTGCGATACCAGTTGGCGGTGATTTTGAGGTTAGAGATATGGGAGTGCTTGATTGGGCGTTTGTTATGTCTCCAGCCCATCCTTGTGTGAGGGAACAATACTTATCTGAGGAGTTTGTTAGTCAGTTCCCTGCAATTTGTCTTGATGATACTTCGAGCGTGTTACCCAAGCGTCATACCGGGCATTACCCTAAACAGCGTCGCTTATTGCTACCTAACTGGTACAGTGCTATCGAATGTTTGAAAAATGGCGTCGGAGTGGGTTATATGCCTCGTCATATCGCCATGCCGTTAATCCACGAAGGTGTGCTGGTGGAGAAGACATTGCCTGATGAAAAGCCCCTGAGTCAGTGCTGCCTTGTATGGCGAAAAGATGATAACCATAAGCTGATCCAATGGATGATCGATTACTTAGGATCATCGAACCAATTGCACCAAGATTGGTTGAAGTATTGATCAAATAAAAAAACGCCAGCTTCAGCTGGCGTTTTGATCTTTTCGGTTGATGTTACGGACGCTCAAATACAGTAGCGATACCTTGACCAAGACCGATACACATAGTTGCTAGACCATACTTAGCGTCTTTAGCTTCCATTAGGTTGATCAGAGTCGTTGAAATACGCGCGCCAGAACAGCCTAGTGGGTGACCAAGTGCAATAGCACCACCGTTAAGGTTTACTTTTTCATCCATCACATCAAGCAAGCCGAGATCTTTCGCACATGGAAGAGACTGAGCTGCAAACGCTTCGTTCAGTTCCACGACATCCATATCTTCAATCGTTAAGCCTGCTCGTTTGAGAGCTTTATGAGTAGCAGGGACAGGACCGTATCCCATAATCGAAGGATCGCAACCTGCAATCGCCATACCTTTGATGCGTGCACGGATCGTTAAGCCCAACTCGTTCGCTTTCTCTTCGCTCATGATCAGCATTGCTGAAGCGCCGTCTGATAGAGCAGAAGAAGTACCAGCGGTCACAGTGCCGTTGGCTGGATCAAAGACAGGGCGAAGTTGAGAGAGACCTTCTACCGATGTTTCAGGACGAATCACCTCGTCATGATCGAGAGTAAACAGAGTACCATCAGCGGCATGTCCCTCAGTTGGTAGAATTTCATTCTTAAAACGACCTTCTAGGGTTGCTGCGTGTGCACGAGCATGTGAACGCGCTGCAAACTCGTCTTGCTGCTCTCGGCTAATACCATGGAGTTTACCAAGCATTTCAGCTGTTAAACCCATCATACCAGCGGCTTTGGCGACGTTCTTAGACATACCTGGGTGGAAGTCAACGCCGTGGTTCATTGGTACGTGGCCCATATGCTCGACACCACCAATTAGGCAGATTTCTGCATCACCCGTCATGATAGCGCGCGCGCCATCGTGCAAAGCTTGCATTGATGAACCACATAAGCGGTTGACTGTGACTGCACCAATTTCAATCGGCAACCCAGCTAGTAGAGCGGCGTTACGTGCAACGTTGAAACCTTGCTCCAGAGTTTGTTGTACACAACCCCAGTAAATATCTTCAATCTCGCTCGGGTTAACCTGAGGGTTACGCGCCAAAATTCCTTTCATTAGATGTGCAGAGAGATCTTCAGCTCGAGTATGACGGAAAGCACCACCTTTAGAGCGACCCATTGGAGTGCGTAGACAATCTACAATTACAACATTTCTTTTATGCATAGACATTTGAGAATCTCTCCTTAGATTGAACCTTGCTGTTGAGTGCCGTAGAAAGTTTCACCCTTAGCTGCCATATCGATAAGTAACTGAGGAGCTTGATACATTGCACCTAGATCAGCATACTTCTTGGTCATTTCGACAAACTCAGCAATGCCGATGCTGTCTAGGTAGCGGAATACACCGCCACGGAACGGAGGGAAGCCTAGTCCGTAAACTAAAGCCATATCGGCTTCTTGTGGTGAAGCAATGATGTTTTCTTGTAGACACAGAACAACTTCATTGATCATAGGTACCATCATACGTTCAACAATGGTCTGGTCATCAAACTCATTTGGCGCGCTGCACACATCAGCAAGTACAGGCAAGATATCTTCACTGAAAGTTTTCTTTGGCTTACCGCGTTTATCTACACTGTAGCTGTAGAAACCGCTGCCGTTTTTCTGGCCGTATTTATCTGCTTCGAACAGAGCATCAATCGCGTCACGCTCAGATTTCCCCATTCTTTCAGGGAAGCCTTGCGCCATAACCGCTTGAGCATGGTGAGCTGTATCAATACCAACCACATCAAGTAAGTATGCAGGGCCCATTGGCCAGCCAAACTGACGTTCCATGATCTTGTCAATTTTAGTGAAGTCTGCACCGTCACTAAGGAGCTTGCTGAAGCCTCCAAAGTATGGGAATAGAACACGGTTAACAAAGAACCCAGGGCAGTCATTAACAACAATTGGAGATTTACCCATCTTCGCAGCATAAGCCACGACACGGTTGATGGTTTCATCTGAGGTATGCTCGCCGCGAATGATCTCAACCAGTGGCATTCTGTGCACTGGGTTAAAGAAGTGCATACCACAGAAGTTTTCTGGACGTTTTAATGATTTCGCTAATAGATTGATTGGAATTGTCGAAGTGTTTGACGTGATAACTGTGTCATCGTTGACGTAAGATTCCACTTCACTGAGCACCGCCGCTTTCACTTTAGGGTTTTCTACCACCGCTTCAACAATAACGTCAGAGTTTTCGATCCCTGCGTAATGTAGGCTCGGCGTGATTGAAGCAAGAATTCCCGCCATTTTGAAACCATCGATGCGGCCACGTGAAAGACTCTTATTCAATAGTTTGGAGGCTTCATTCATACCTAGGTCGAGTGATGGTTGAGCGATGTCTTTCATTAAGACAGGCACGCCTTTCAACGCAGATTGATAAGCGATACCACCACCCATGATGCCAGCCCCAAGCACTGCCGCACGTTGGGTATCTTTGTTGGCTGACTTAGCGGCTTTTTTCGCGATACCTTTAATATACTGATCGTTGAGGAATAGCCCGACCAGAGATTTTGCTTCTTCAGACTTAGCCAGCTTAACAAAGTAGCGGCGCTCAACATCCAGAGCTTCATTTCGAGCTAAGCGAGCGCCTTCTTCGATTGTCTTCACCGCCGTCATTGGTGCTGGATAATGTGGCCCAGCTTTTTGTGCGACTAGACCTTTTGCCATCGTGAAGCTCATCATTGACTCGAGCTTGCTCAATGAAAGAGCCGAGGTTTTTTGTTTACGGCGCTCTTTCCAATCTAGCTTTTCATTGATCGCTTGCGTCAGTGTCGTAATCGCTGATTCATATAGTGAGTCAGTTTCTACAATGGCATCTAACAAGCCTATTTTTAGTGCTTCGTCTGCTCGGCAAGCTTTACCCTGAGTAATCACTTCCATAGCGCTGTCAGCACCGATAACGCGAGGAAGACGAACACAGCCACCAAAACCAGGCATGATGCCGAGTCTTGTTTCTGGCAAACCTATGCTGGTGGTCTTATCACCGATACGGATATCGGTAGCGAGTACACACTCACATCCACCACCCAACGTGTGGCCTTTAAGCACTGATAGCGTTGGTACAGGTAGATCTTCAAGCTTGTTGAAAATGCTGTTTGCAAATTGTAGCCACTGATCGAGTTCAGCTTCAGGTTTAGCAAATAGACCTAAAAATTCAGTGATATCAGCACCAACAATAAATGCCTCTTTATCTGAGGTCAGTAGCAGGCCTTTTAGAGAGCTGTGGGCATACAAGGCGTCTAGTGCTTTATCCAGTGATTCAAGAGTGGCAAGGTCGAGCTTGTTGACGGAAGCTGGAGCACAGAAGCTCAGTTCAGCGATTCCGTCTTGTAATTCCTTTACCTGTAGGTTTTTGGCTTGGTAAATCATTGTCTATCTCCATGACATACAATCTTGGATTGCGTGTATAGCTGCTAAAAGTCGGCACAAATAACTCGTGTGCTTTCAGTGAGCCGCTATAAAGGAAAGTGGTTTTATTTTTATTCTGGTTAGACCAGTTGTTTTAGTTTGGACTCGCCAATGGCTAAATTCAATACATTTTTTAAACAAGTGTTTAACATTGTGCGCTTGAACATATCTTAGGCGGCGTTCAAATTGCTCTCATGCTAAACTGGCGAGACGATCTCAAATGAACTGATGACATGAATGACCAACCCTATTTAATCCCAGAACAAGCCGTCATATTCGAAGAAGAGATAAAGAAAAGTGTTTTTATTACTTATCTTGCTCACACACCTTCAATTGAAGTCGCTAAAACGTTCGTTGAGCAGATCAAAGCCAAACATGCTGATGCACGCCATAATTGTTGGGGATTTGTCGCTGGTCGCCCCGAAGATTCGATGAAGTGGGGGTTTAGTGATGATGGTGAACCGTCAGGAACGGCAGGGAAACCAATCTTGGCTCAACTGTCTGGATCTGGCGTTGGTGAAATAACCGCAGTAGTTACGCGTTATTCAGGAGGAATTAAGTTGGGCACAGGCGGATTAGTAAAAGCTTATGGTGGTGGGGTACAACAAGCTCTCAAGCTGCTTCAAACTATTGAGAAAAAAATAACCACTGAGCTATTACTAGAGTTAGACTATGGGTTTATGCCGATCGCTCAATCTATTCTCCCGCAATTCGGAGCACAAGAGGTAAGCGCGGAATATAGTGAATCGGTTAAAATGCTGGTCGAGATAGAAGTTCGTCAGGTGAAGGACTTTACCCAAACCATCATTAATAAAAGCGCTGCCAAGGTAAAGATAACGCCTTTGGACAAATTATAAGATAATCAGGAAGTCGGAAGCTACGCTTCATACATCAGTCTATTCATGCAATTTCGATCAATTATCCGCATCGTAGGGCTTCTTCTCGCCCTTTTCAGCATTACTATGCTCGCTCCTGCGTTAGTCGCGCTGATCTATCGCGATGGTGCAGGTGTTCCTTTTGTCACAACTTTTTTTGTACTGTTGTTTTGTGGTGCTGTTTGTTGGTTTCCTAACCGTCATCATAAACACGAATTAAAGGCTCGTGATGGTTTTTTGATAGTCGTCTTGTTCTGGACGGTACTCGGTAGCGCAGGTTCTATTCCATTCTTAATTGCTGACAATCCCAACGTGTCAGTAACGGATGCCTTTTTTGAATCCTTCTCTGCACTGACGACGACTGGTGCTACCGTGATCGTTGGCTTAGATGATCTGCCGAAAGCTATCCTATTCTATCGTCAGTTCCTCCAATGGTTTGGTGGGATGGGTATCATCGTATTAGCCGTGGCGATTCTACCTGTGCTAGGTATCGGTGGTATGCAGCTTTATCGAGCTGAAATTCCAGGCCCAGTAAAAGATTCAAAAATGACACCAAGAATCGCAGAAACGGCAAAAGCACTCTGGTACATATACTTGAGTTTAACCATCGCTTGTGCTGCGGCATTTTGGTTTGCCGGAATGACACCATTTGATGCGATAGGTCATAGTTTTTCTACCATTGCTATTGGTGGTTTTTCTACTCATGACGCCAGTATGGGGCACTTCAATAGCTATGCGATCAATATGATTACCGTCGTATTCTTACTGATCTCTGCGTGTAACTATTCCCTCCACTTTGCTGCGTTTGCATCTGGTGGTGTACACCCTAAATACTATTGGAAAGATCCCGAGTTCAGAGCTTTTGTCTTTATACAAATACTGCTGTTTGTCGTGTGTTTCTTGATCTTATTGAACCATCACACCTATGACTCTATATATGATGTGTTTGATCAGGCCTTGTTTCAGACTGTCTCTATCTCAACCACGGCTGGATTTACAACAACAGGATTTGCGGACTGGCCGCTATTTTTACCAGTACTACTTCTTTTTTCGTCATTTATCGGTGGTTGTGCGGGCTCAACGGGTGGTGGCATGAAAGTTATTCGTATCCTTCTGCTAACACTCCAAGGGGTTCGCGAGCTAAAACGTCTTGTCCACCCACGTGCAGTCTATACCATCAAGGTTGGCGGTAGCGCTCTGCCACAAAGAGTCGTTGATGCTGTATGGGGATTCTTCTCTGCATACGCGCTAGTGTTTGTCGTCTGCATGTTAGGGCTGATTGCGACAGGTATGGACGAGTTAAGCGCATTCTCCGCTGTCGCTGCAACATTGAACAACTTAGGTCCTGGTCTTGGAGAAGTCGCGCTCCACTTTGGAGATGTGAATGATAAAGCCAAATGGGTGCTGATTGTCTCTATGCTATTTGGACGTTTAGAAGTATTCACCCTATTAATATTACTTACGCCTACTTTCTGGCGTAGCTAAGGAGAGAGTGTGGCCAAAGCATTATTCCTTTACTCAACTCGTGAAGGTCAAACCAAAAAAATCTTTCATCATATAAGAGAGCAACTCTCGGACTACGAATGTGACTTTGTTGACCTTCATACGACAGAACGTGTCGACTTTGAACAGTATGAGCGAGTACTAGTAGGGGCATCGATAAGATATGGGCATCTTAACAAGAAGCTATACCAGTTTATCGAGAGCAACCTACCGGCGTTGCAATCGAGTAGAGCTGCCTTTTTTTGTGTGAACCTGACCGCCAGAAAAGAAGACCAAGGTAAAGATACGCCAGAAGGCAGTGCTTATATAAAGACGTTTCTCAAGAAATCTTCCTGGCAACCCGAGTTAATTGGTGTGTTTGCTGGTGCGCTCTATTACCCTCGTTACAACTGGTTTGATAGAACCATGATTAAATTCATAATGAGTATGACAGGTGGAGAAACCGATACCAGCAAGGAAGTAGAATATACTAACTGGGAAAAGGTCACTCTTTTTGCCAATAAGTTTAAAAATATGTAAACAAAAGGGTGGTTTTTACCACTTTTAGATCGAAAATTAATCGAACAGCAAAAAAGTCAGAAAAAACACAAAAAAGGGGTTGCCAAGTTTATTCCGATCTCTATAATGCCCCCTCGCTGACACGGGAACTGTTCGAAGCTAAGGTTTCGAAAGAATGAAAGCCCAGTTAGCAGGTCACTTAGCCAAGTGGAAACGCTTGAAAAAAGTTTGAAAAAAGTGGTTGACACTAAACTTTAACTCGCTAAAATGGCCGTCCGATTTGAGCTGAGCGCGTAGTTCAAAGCTCAGTCGGAACGCTCTTTAACAATATAAACCTATCAATCTGTGTGGGCACTCGTTGATGATAATCCAATTAGAAGCTTAGGCTTCAAA
>NZ_JBNJOH010000046.1:0-33486 GCF_050113735.1 Vibrio sp. TRT 2004
GCGCTGGACTAAACAAAGGCCCCCTTTTAGGGGGCTCACACAAAGCCACCTTCTTTAGAAGGTGGTAATTTACTTATTATCATTAGGATTTTATATTATCATTAGAATTTTTTATTATCATTAGACTAACCTATATAAAGAATATTTAAATTACAAAATTGTCATTTAATAAAATTTTCTTTAGTGGAGGAAAAAAAGCAATGACAAACATTGGTTCGATCTCATGCGTAATGCTATTTATAATATCAACAATTAGTTATGCGATAGAGCTTGAGGATGTAAGATTATCGGCTGGAAGCGGGTTACTTATCGGTACTGATGGGTGCTCAGAGAGCTACTATCAGTGTGACTTAAATTCAATATATTACGAATTTGGGATCGATTTTGAATCACATAATTTAGCTCTGGGTAGCTCAATTTTAATCGCCAATGACTTCGAGGCTCAATCTGAAAAAACTCAGAATCGACAAGACTTCAATATCAAGTCGCTTAATACCGTTACTAAATACAAGTACCCACTTGGTCCCGACTCTCGCCTAGATTTTGGTATTGGGCTCTCTATATGGAAGGACAAACAATACGGCATCAGCGACAGTGAACATGTCGGTAGCTCAGCATACCTTATGTTGGCGTATGAAAGATACGTCAACTTATTAGATCTTAATGTCAGTTCTAGCGTTAAATACTTTCCTAATTTTTACGGTTTAGACTTTGACATGTTGTTACTTGGTGTCTCATTTTCGAAAAGTCAAATTCAGCGTCGAATCAAAAATGCGATAGAGAATAGTCAGGATAAAAGTAACATTGATTACCAACAAGTGGTAAGCACAACTCTATATTTTGATGAATCATCAAGTTTATTAACTTACTCCCATGACCTAACGCAATTTCTAGATGGCGATTACTTCGTTGTATATGGATATAGGAGTTACAACGAAGACATTATTGTTTCTATCGATCGGGCACGAAGAGTAGAAAGTGCTTTAAAAGAGCTTTATCCCAATTCAAAAATCGACATTATTAATATGTCTTATACCGTTCCTTATTCTGCAAAAAGTAATGGTGATGGTTACCAAGAAGAACGCAGGGTAATAATTAAATCATATCGTCCAAACTAAGGCTTATTTATGAAGATGTTAATAATGCTAATTTGTCTTACTGCAATTTTTGGCTGCAAAAGTGAAGAAAAGCTATTTGCAGAAGTCGATAATGAAAAAGGCATAAGATGGTCTAGTCTTTCTATTGAACTTGATAATAAACAATTATCGATAGGCAGTTCATTTGATCCTACCGTAAAAGTAATCGATACAAATGGAAATTCTTATCTGTTAGATCCTAAATCTGTTACATGGAAATTTTCGGATCCCTCTGCTATTAGTTTTGGGCAAGGGACTAATGGTTTCTTCTCAGCAAGCAAAATCACAAGAGCGACGATTCGCGCACAGTATGAGACCCTCTCCTCTAATGAATTAGTGGTTAATATCGAACCTGTGTATATTTCTGATACAAAATTAGTGTCTTACGCAAATCCTGTCGTTTTATCACATGCTCCTAAATTAGAGTGGGCATCGCGCAAAATCTATCTCAAAGCTATCATGAATAATGGTTCAATTATTGATGTCACTGAAAAGGCAAATTGGACGACAAGCGACAGTAGTGTCATCATTTTCACACCTGGAATTGCGGGAGTTTTAAGTAAGACCCTACGAAGTACGGGGGCTGGCAAAGCAACCATCACTGCCGAATATGCGGGTTTCACTAAATCCATTGATATAGAGGTTAAAGACCTATTGAATTTAGGCGAGAAAGTTGGCTGTGGCGTTGAAACAATTACAATATCCATACCCGATACCGGGAAATCTTTGATGTTTCGTTGTCCCCCTGTCGGTCGACAAGACGTAGGCGATTATATATCTACTCAGGCCGCAGGCGCCTATGCTGCTGGAATCATTAATGCCTTTCTTCCTCTGTTTAAGTTCGACAGCGCAGTTTCTTATTGTGCTAGCCTAGGGCAAGGCTATCGTTTGCCATATTGGTCGGAACATTATGCGTTTGAAAAACAAATTAATTCTGGAGTCACACAACCTCATGGTCCCTATCTCGACTATGGCTGGCCGCAAATAGCTAGACATTGGCTACTAGACGACACAGGAAAACCAGGTGTGCATCTTTTGAAATATTTCGGTCATAGAGGTAATTTCGAACAAGATGGTAATGATTATACTAACGTAACGGCATTATGCGTGAAGGAAGTGTAACTAACGACTTTCATTTGATTTGTCTAACTACCTACCCGTTATCATCATTAAATGACTCCCTACTTCGCCGCTAGAAATTGGTTGTTGTGTTACACAATCACTGTTCTCAAAATGGCGAAGTAGGTACCTCCCGAGCATGCCGTATTACTTCGTGCTTTGTTAAAACCCATACCCAATAGGGGTATTTTGTTTCTCTTTCTACATCAACAGCTTAATTGTAAAAGTTAGTGGATTTAAGCTTTTATTACTGAGTTAAGTGTCAGTAATGGCTTAATCTTCTGATATTTAAGGGGTATTTACTCATAAATCATAGATAATACTGTTGTAAATAGCATCTATGTTGTTGTTTTAAGTGGTTAAACTCTGCTCATTGAAGAAAAAAGTTGGCGTAAATCATAAGCTTGGCATACACTTTCCAAGGTAAAGCCGATAGGTTGTTGATTGGCTTGGTTAAAAGTTTTGGCGCTGCCTTTGGGTGGCAATGTTTAACACAGCTTTGAGGAAAGTTTTATGGCGCTCACAAAGGCCGATTTGGCTGAGAACCTGTTTGAAAAGCTTGGATACAGTAAACGGGATGCCAAGGAAACGGTTGAGGCGTTTTTCGAAGAAATTCGTAAGGCACTCGAAAGTGGCGAGCAGGTAAAACTGTCTGGATTTGGTAATTTTGATCTGCGTGACAAGAATGAACGTCCAGGTCGAAACCCGAAGACAGGTGAAGACATTCCCATCAGTGCTCGTCGCGTAGTAACCTTCCGCCCAGGGCAGAAATTAAAAGCCCGCGTTGAAAATATTAAGGTTGATGACTAAGCCTCTGATAAGTTTCAGTTTATCCTGCTTGATAGATTAGGCATTGAGCGTATGATTCCACGCTCCTAGGTCTCAATAACAAAACACCCCAGCCAAGGCTAGGGTGTTTTTGTTTGTGCGCTAAGTCTAGTCACGTTTCCAAAGAGCGTGGCAAAACTTGTGTTCAGGATCACGACTAATCAAAAGTCGTGCAAAAACATCATCAAGCACATCGTCTTCTTCGTTTACGAGACCAATACGCACTTCAGCATAAACTTCTTTGTCGACGTCAAAGCCAACATGCTCTGCCCAGTCATCACCTGTTTCAACTAACTCCGCAGCACCACGGTCATCAAATTGCGCAGTGAACAGGATCACATCAGCTGGCTCAAGATTGTCAGGCGCCATTTCCAAGAATATGTCGTAAGCGGTATCAATCGCGTCGTCGTAAGACATTAATTCAGCCATGACTATGCGCGGCTCATGTATTTGCGTTCAGTCGTGTTGATCACGATGCGGTCACCCGTTGCAATGTACTCTGGTACTTGAACAGTAAGACCTGTAGAAAAACGAGCCGGTTTAGTACGAGCAGAAGCTGATGCGCCTTTGATAGACGGGTCTGTTTCTTCGATAACGAGCTCTACTGATGCTGGAAGTTCCAGACCAACTGCATTGCCATTAACAAGAATGATATGTAGACCTTGGATCTCTTCAGTTACAAATAGCAACTCGTCCTCAATCTCTTCTTTCTTGAATGTGTATTGAGTGTAGTCTTCGTTATCCATAAAGATGTATTCATCGCCATCTACATATGAGAAAGAAGAAGCACGTTTGAACATGTCGACAGTTTCTAGAACGTCATCTGATTTGTAGCGTTCGTCAACGCGAGCACCTGTTGTTAGGTCTGTACAGCGCAGTTTGTAGATTTTTGCGCCGCCACGACCACCAGGAGTGGTTACTTCGATGTCTTTAATTAACAATGTTTTACCATTAGATTCGATAGCAAAACCTTTTTTAAGCTCACTTGCCTTTGGCATGAACAATATTCCTTAGTATGTTAGGTAGTGGCAGCATTATATACTGACCCTGTTAAGGAAGGAATATCTTGATTCATCCATCGTGGTGAGCGAACATTAAGGCATTGAGTTCGATTATTTTGTTATCAATCAAATGCATTTATCCACTATTGACCCAAAACAAGCCTTTCAGCCTAAATATCAACCCGCCATTGATGATTTGGTGAGCTTTTTAACCAGTGGGTTAGGGGATAACCTTCACAGCGTCTACTTGTATGGTAGTGTGGCACGTAAAACCGCCAAACCAAATCAATCGAATATCGATGTGGTTGTGGTGACTCACCGTGGATTCTCCGATCTCAGAACAACCCTATTTAACTCAATCAAATGGCGCTTTCAGAAAACTCATCCCCATATTACCGAAATTTCATTTAAAACCGCACTGGCACAAGATGTTGCGAGTCTTGACAGTATTTTCTCGTGGGGATTCCTATTACGCCACTGTGCGGTGTGTGTGTATGGTGAAGATTTATCTGAGTGTTTTGGTGATTACGAACCTAGCTGGGAGATTGCCAAACATTGGAATATGGACGTAGAAGATTGGGTAGCCGTATATCGTAACCGTATTGCTCGAGCGGATAAGCCAGAAGAACAGGTCAAAGCACAGAGAATTATCGCGAAAAAGTTATTGCGAGCAAGCTATTCTTTGGTGATGTACAAAGACAAACAGTGGTTCGAAGATCCTATCGAATGTGGTCAGCAATTTTTACGTTATTATCCTGACAAACAAGTCGAGATTGAAAGACTGGGTATTCTGTTGTCAGGAAGGGTGATTGCGAAGCGCTCAGTCATTGGCATTCTTGATGGTTTTGGTGACTGGCTAGCAAAACAGTATAAAAAGACCGAGTTTAGAATCGGCTAAGGAGATATCGAGAAAAGTCTTCTTATGCGTTTAATTGTGCTAGCTTTTATATGTATGGACATATTGAGGTTAGCATGTACCAAGGAACGGATAACCGCCAATTAAATGGTGTTTCTAATTACTCTCTTTATCACCGATTTGTTATCCCTTCTTTGCAGGCCATTAGAGAGGGAATGGTTTGGCTTATTCCCTGTTTAATGTTGTCATCTTTTGCGCTTTTCTTTGCCAGCATTGGTGAGTTTATATTAGAAGGGCGCAATGTTTGGATATCCCAACTGTATGATTTGCATGATGCTATCGCTCGGTTTTTTCCATTTTTAATGACCGCCACTATCTCCTATGTTTTAGCGATGCAGTGGCGTTTGCCAAGACCGCCAATCGCACTTTTGATGATTACATTGCTATTAATCACTGAACAGACAATTCCAGATAGCAAAGTACTGCTAACCTTCCACATAATCTTAGCGATTATAACGCCGTTGTACGCGGTTCCGCTGTTAGCTTATTTACTCCGCTTTGATATATTCAAACTGACAAGAACCGAGTCCGCAGGGCAGATTGTCAAAGAGTCGTTGAATATGGTGATTCCTGCGTTCATCACTGCTTTGTTGGTGGTGGTCATTAACCACATCCTCGTGCTCGGTCTATCGGCGGTTGCTTACTCTTCGGTGTTGACGACGGACTATGCCAATGAGCCAACCACCTTTGGTGTTCTCTTCGCGACACTCAATTCGATATTGTGGTTTATTGGTATTCATGGGTATTACGCATTACTTCCGTTAGTTGATTTGCTAGAAGAAGCGAGCAACCTTAACTATGCCACTGTACTGGTAGGAGGCGACGCTCATTATCTGATGAACTTGTCTTTTATGGGCGCATTTGTGTTTATTGGTGGCAGTGGGGCAACATTGTCGCTGGTGATTGCGCTGTTGCTGTGTTCCAAACAACATGGGTTTAAGTTGATTGCGTTAGCGAGCATTCCAATAGGCTTGCTCAATATTAATGAGATCTTATTGTTCGGTCTGCCGATTATTTTCAACCCTAGGTTATTTCTGCCGTTTCTGTTGGCGCCGGTGACCAACGTTGTCGTCAGCATGGCTGCGGTATCGATTGGATGGGTGGTGACGCCCACTGTCTCTGTTCCGTTTAATAGCCCAATATTGTTAAATGCTTGGATGGCGACACAAGGTGATTGGGCGGCAGTTGTGCTTCAGCTTGTCAATATCGCCATTGGTGTCGTGATATATCTTCCGTCGGTTAGGGCACTTAATCAGAGTGTAAGCGAGAAGAAAATATCGTTGCCTGTGTTTGATACCTTTTATGCTCGGCGTCAAGAAGAAGCACGCACGTTAATGGATGATCCCATTATGCAGGCTGTCGAGAGGGAAAAAAGCACCATTTTTATCGAACATCAGCTTGAGCAACTGAGTTCGCGCGACTTCTGTATCGAGTATCAGCCGCAAGTGTCGCGTGATAGCGAGATGACAGTTGGCTGTGAAGCGCTGATTCGTTCAATTGATAAAGATGGTAAACTCCAATATCCGAACTCTTTCATTCCATGGCTGGACAAGGCCAATTTGATGAAAGATGTCGATCTGTGGGTTTTTAAGCAGGTGATCAAAGATATACGGCGGATGCAGAAATCGGGTCTATTCATTCCAGTCAGTGTGAACATTACTCCTCAAACATTAGTTGACCCTAGTTACATTGATGAATTGGAGAAAATCATTCAGCACCATGCGCAGTATATCCATATTGAAATTACAGAAGAGTCATTACTTGAGGATGAACTTGCATTGGTTGTTGCGTTTAACCGCCTACATAATCTGGGCGCGAAGATCCACATCGATGATTTTGGAACTGGCTTTTCGTCTCTCAGCTATCTCAATAAATTTGAGATCGACTATCTAAAGATCGATCGTTCATTTGTATTGGCACTGAGTACTCTAAAAGGCAAAAAAGTATTCGGCAGCATTCTGTCGATTGCGAAGCAATTGGATCTAAAGGTAATTGTCGAAGGTGTCGAGACCAAAGAGCAGCTCGACCATATTTGTCGTGACTCTGATATATCTGTGCAGGGTTGGTACTACGCCAAATCACTGCCTTTAGACAAATTCATCGATTATGCTTCAAAATAGCCCAAGTTGAGGTTCACTGAGTGAGCTGAAGTCTATACCGATAAAGGGTAATATCGCTTCGCCAACCGGTTTAAGCTGCTTATCGATATAGTGTTGGTAATCGATTGGATTTTTTTGATACTCCTTGGGTTCAGGTCCTGCGAGTGTAATGACGTACTCAATTTGCCCTTTGTTCTGGTATTGCAAAGGTCTACCAAGCTGGGCATTCATCTCATCCGCCATTCTGGCTGCTCTTACCTGAGGTGGAACGTTTTTCTGATACTCATGCAGCCTTCGTCTCAAGCGCTTTTGATAGGTCAGTTTGTCATCGAACTTTCCGGCTTTGGTTTGCTCAACAAATTCACGGACATAGTCACTCGGGTTTTCGCCATGAAAAATCATCGAGTATAAGGTTTGCTGAAACTCTTGCGCGAGTGGCGTCCAGTCGGTTCGAGCGCTCTCTAAGCCCTTAAAAATGATCCGCTCACTATCGCCTTCTCCAATCAGCCCTGCGTAGCGTTTCTTCGATCCCGTCTCTTGTCCTCGGATGGTTGGCATTAAGAATTTCTTGTAATGAGTTTCGTACTCCAGTTCGAGCGTTGAATCGAGCTGATACTCTTGCGCTAAATGTGTCGTCCACCACTGGTTGATATAGTTGACTAGTTTGAGACCAATCTCATCAGCTTGTTGCTGGCTGAACTGACCGTTTAAGGAGACGAAGGTTGAATCGGTATCACCGTAGATGACCCGATAACCTTTATCTTCGATAAGCTTTTTGGTTTGTTTCATGATCTCATGGCCACGCATAGTGATGCTCGAGGCAAGGCGAGTATCAAAGAAGCGGCAGCCTGAAGAACCCAATACACCATAGAAAGAGTTCATGATGATCTTTATGGCTTGGGAGAATGCCTTTTCGTTGTTCTTCTTTGCGGCATCACGGGCGGCCCAGAGATTTTCGATCATCTCAGGGAGGAAGTGCCGAGTGCGGTGAAACTGGCCACCTCGAAACCCTGGCACTGCTTGAGAAGCTTTGCGTCCGACTTCGAGTTGAAGGCCTTCAATCAGTCCTATTGGATCGATTAAGAAGCTACGAATGATGGATGGGTAAAGACTTTTGAAGTCGAGAACCAATACAGAGTCATACAAGTTTGGAATCGAATCCATGACGTATCCGCCAGGACTCGCCAACCAGTTCTCAGGTTGCAGATTAGGTGCAACATAGCCAGCTCGATGAATTTGCGGCAAGTAAAGGTTAGTAAAGGCGGCGACCGAACCGCCCACTCGATCGAGTTCGACGCCTGTGAGTCTAGAGCGTTCGATGGCAAACTCGAGTAGATGCGTGTGAGCAAATATCTTGTTGACCAGAATACAATCCTGCAAGTTGTATTTCGCTAGTGATGGCTTATCACGACGGAACATCTGATTGATTTCATCCATTCGGTCATGAACATTATGGATCTGCTTCCCCTCACCAAGCAGCTCTTGCGATACCGATTCAAGTGACCAGCGACGGAAATGATAGGTCGCGGTTTTGAGCGTATCGATGCCATCCATAATCACGCGGCCGGGCACAGAAACGAAGGCTTGCTGGGTGGTATTGGAGGTTCGGAAAAAACTCGCTTGACGGCCACGGCCTATCATCAATTTGACTTGATTCCATTCTGCCCGTTTGTGTAATAGTCGAAAATCGAAGTCAATAACGTTCCAGCCAATAACCACATCTGGGTCATACTTTTGGAACCAGCTAACGAGAGCGTTTAGCAGTGCTTTCTCATCTTTTACCCACTCTATAGGGGTCTCGGCGGGCTGCTTATCACCAATCATGATCACACGGCTATCCATCGGACTATCAAGTCCAATGGAATAGAGAATGCCTTTTTCAGAACACTCTATATCGAGGGAGACGACTTTCAGATCGGGCGTGTAGCTCCCCTGACGACACTTGACTGATGTGAATTGTCGGCTTTGAGGGGCCAGTTGCTCAATACCACTAAACTCAACCCCGCCTTTAATAAAACGTTCCATCAAATAGCGGTCAGCCAAACGAATATCGTCTTCGAGTACCGTAATATCTGCCAGCTGTAATGCACGGCTAAGCTGCTGAGAGTGTTTGATAGTCGTGGTGTAACAAGCGGCTAGTGGCTCCAGATCAAAGCTGGTCAATTCCAGTGGACGCCACTCTGCGAAAAGATTCTCTTGTTCAGCGATAGACTTGCATTGTTCTAACTGACTTTGTGCAACAAAAAAAACGGGCTTCTCACCTCGAATAATGAGTTGAGAGGGGCCTTGAGGCGTTGATAGCCACAGCTCGATTTGAGTTTGGCCACTGACATCACGTGCCTGCCGAGTGAGTAAGAAACCGTTATGAATCATTGTGCGTAATAGGGTGGTTAGATTGAAGCGAGATCAAGACAGTAAGGCTAGAGTATCACATGCTGAAAAAGTTAAATACAAAGGTAAGAAATAGACCGATTATCTAAGGCGAAATTGGTAGAAAAATAACCAATAAACTGACCTAAGCGATTGATTAATAGATTAATAACAATTTAAGTACCAGATCTGAAAATTACTACTTGCTAAAGTTTGCGTTTAAGCACATATTCAGAGTAAGCAAAATTTTAATTTTAAGTTAGACTAGGCAGCAATGCTGTAATCCACTCTATGTGGGTGCAGAGCCAAGTAAAAAGTGTGGAGATACAAGTTTGATAAATGTTTTCCTTGTAGATGATCACGAGCTGGTTCGCACAGGGATACGACGTATTATTGAAGACGTCCGTGGGATGAACGTAGCAGGGGAAGCTGACAGCGGTGAAGAAGCAGTAAAATGGTGTCGAAGCAACCATGCTGACGTCATTTTGATGGATATGAATATGCCTGGTATCGGTGGTCTTGAGGCTACCAAAAAGATCCTGCGATTTAATCCTGATGTGAAAATCATCGTTTTAACTGTTCATACGGAAAATCCGTTTCCAACTAAAGTGATGCAAGCAGGAGCCGCAGGCTACCTGACTAAAGGCGCTGGCCCTGATGAAATGGTCAACGCAATTCGTATGGTTAATAGTGGACAACGCTATATATCACCAGAGATCGCTCAACAAATGGCTCTTAGCCAATTTTCTCCGGCATCGGAAAACCCATTTGCTGATTTGTCTGAGCGTGAACTGCAAATCATGATGATGATTACTAAAGGGCAAAAAGTCACTGACATATCTGAGCAGTTGAATCTTAGTCCTAAGACAGTAAACAGTTACCGTTATCGCTTGTTTAACAAGCTTGATATTAGCGGTGATGTTGAGTTGACTCACTTAGCAATTCGACACGGAATGATAGATACCGAGACACTATAAGGTGCCAATACCATCAGTGATTTTAATCTTCAGCTAATGGTATTGGTATGAGCCAATTCGATTCAGCCGCCTTTCTCAAAACAGTAACAAACCAGCCCGGCGTTTATCGTATGTATAACGCCGAGTCTGTTGTTATCTATGTAGGAAAGGCGAAGGATCTCAAAAAACGCCTCTCCAGCTACTTCCGTAGCAAAGTTGATAGTGAAAAAACCCGTGCTTTAGTCAGTAACATCGCCAAGATTGATGTAACGGTGACGCATACCGAAACAGAAGCCTTGATCTTAGAGCACAACTACATCAAGCAGTACCTACCTAAATACAACGTACTGTTGCGTGACGATAAATCCTATCCCTATATCTTTATTAGTGGACACAAACACCCACGTTTGTCGATGCATCGAGGGGCGAAAAAGCGTAAAGGCGAATACTTTGGACCTTACCCAGATTCAGGCGCTGTACGTGAGACCTTGCATCTAATTCAAAAGATATTTCCGGTGCGACAGTGTGAAGATACTGTTTACAGTAATCGAACTCGACCTTGTTTAATGTACCAAATCGGTCGTTGTGCTGCGCCGTGTGTGAGTAGTGTTATTTCTGAACAGGATTACGCTGAACTGGTTGGTTACGTAAGACTGTTTCTGCAGGGCAAAGATCAGCAAGTGCTTGCCTCTCTTGTCGAAAAGATGGAGGTGGCGAGTCAAGAACTACGCTTCGAACAGGCCGCCAAATTCCGCGATCAAATTCAGGCTATTCGCCGTGTCCAAGAGCAACAGTTTGTCTCGGAAGATTCGATGGACGATATGGACGTACTTGGTTTTGCTCAAGAAAATGGCATTGCGTGCATTCATATTCTTATGATTCGTCAGGGTAAAGTTCTGGGAAGTCGCAGCCACTTTCCGAAAATACCCAACGATACCACTCAGCAAGAAGTGTTTTATAGCTTCCTGAGCCAGTATTACCTGAGCCACAATGAGGCGCGAACTATTCCGACTCGTATCATCCTCAACTCGGGCTTAATTGACGAATCACAGCCGTTGGAAGAGGCTTTAACGAGCTTAGCGGGACGCCGAGTCCACTTCCATGTCAATCCGACCAGCACTCGAGGGCGTTATCTTAAACTGGCCAACACCAATGCTTTGACTGCGATTACGACTAAGATCAATCACAAGATGACGATATCTCAGCGTTTCAAAGCGTTGAGAGAGTTGCTTGATATGGAAAGCATTACGCGAATGGAATGTTTTGATATCTCACACACCATGGGAGAGAGCACCATTGCCTCTTGTGTGGTTTTTAATCAGGAAGGCCCCGTTAAGCAAGAGTATCGTCGTTATAATATCACGGGCATCACGGGTGGTGATGATTACGCAGCAATGGGGCAGGCACTTGAACGCCGTTACTCAAAGCAGCTCGATATAGAAAAAATCCCTGATATTGTTTTTATCGACGGTGGTAAAGGTCAGTTGAGTAGGGCTCATGAGATCATCTCTCGCTACTGGGGAGATTGGCCAAAACGCCCGCATTTGATTGGTATTGCTAAGGGTGTCACGCGTAAACCTGGTCTCGAAACTTTGATCACCGTCGAAGGTGATGAATTTAATTTGCCTAGTGACGCACCAGCACTGCATTTAATGCAGCACATCCGTGATGAGAGCCATAGTCATGCGATTGCTGGCCATAGGGCAAAACGAGGAAAAACCCGTAGAACGAGTGCTTTAGAGGGCATTGAAGGCGTAGGACCAAAGCGTCGCCAAGCTCTGTTAAAATACATGGGTGGTTTGCAAGAATTGAAACGAGCGAGTGTAGAAGAAATCGCCAAAGTGCCAGGGATTAGTATTTCTTTAGCAGAAAACATTTATCAAGCATTGAAACAATAGCAAAAATCCCGCACCATAAGGCGCTGTTTGAAATATCAAATAGAGCCATACGCAAACAAAAAGAGCCTTTTAAAAATATGCGTTTAAATATCCCTAACATCTTGTCTTTGTTGCGACTTTTCTTGATTCCAGTATTTGTCGTTGTTTTTTATCTACCTTATAGCTGGTCTCCTTTTGCAGCAGCAATGGTATTCTGGGTCGCAGGGTTTACTGATTGGCTTGACGGTATGTTGGCGCGAAAACTAGGTCAAACCTCTCGTTTTGGGGCTTTTATTGATCCAGTCGCTGATAAAGTATTGGTTGCTACCGCACTCATTTTGATAACAGAGCACTACCACACGATCTGGGTAACGATTCCTGCAGTCACTATGATAGCTCGTGAAATTATCATCTCCGCACTGCGTGAATGGATGGCGGAAATTGGTAAACGAGCGAGTGTGGCGGTATCTTGGGTAGGTAAGGTTAAGACCGTCAGCCAAATGTTCGCCTTATGGGTACTGATCTGGCGTTACGACGATTGGATGGTTTGGGTTGGCTTTGCTGCACTGTATGTTGCCACTGTACTGACATACTGGTCGATGGCCCAATATCTGATGGCTGCCAAAGATGATTTGCTCAACGAAGAACACCACTGATTAGAAAGCAGGCGATGGCCTGCTTTTTTGTCTCTGCCTTTTCGCATTAACACAATTAACTCCGTGGATTTGCTAAAAAATTTGCTAGCAAACTAACCAAATTAGCTTGTTTTGGCGGTTAAATAGACAAACGATTTAAAATTTCAAAAATAGTGTTGACTCATTAGTTCGAATCCGTAGAATGCATCCCGTACCCAAGAGGAATTGAGCGTTTAACTCTTCCACTTGGTGTGACAGAGGCGCGTTGGCAGAGTGGCTATGCAGCGGATTGCAAATCCGTGGACCTCGGTTCGACTCCGGGACGCGCCTCCATTTGCGACACTAGCTCAGTTGGTAGAGCGCAACCTTGCCAAGGTTGAGGTCACGAGTTCGAACCTCGTGTGTCGCTCCAGATTATTTTGGTAGCGGTTTTTACATCGATATCATAGATGGTGTCTCCATCACAAATTTAGATTTGTGTGCCCTGGTGGTGGAATTGGTAGACACAAGGGATTTAAAATCCCTCGGCGTTCGCGCTGTGCCGGTTCAAGTCCGGCCCGGGGCACCATCTAACGCATTACGCGACACTAGCTCAGTTGGTAGAGCGCAACCTTGCCAAGGTTGAGGTCACGAGTTCGAACCTCGTGTGTCGCTCCAAATTTAAGGCCCTAGCAGAAATGCTGGGGCTTTTTGGTTTCTATACACTGCTACTTGCGTCTGATTGATTACGTCAACTAATGAGTAAATAATCATCATTGGGTATGTGAATTTTTCGACGGATCGCATAAAATTACAACTTTATCAGTAGAGAATGTATGCACGTTCAACTGATAAGACTATAGCTGGTAATTTTTTGTGGGCTAATGATGTAAGGATCATCCTCTTCACAGCTCAAGGCAATCACTTTTAGGTAGTGTGATAGTGACAAATGCTCCCAGAAGGCTGTGCTCTAAGCTTTCTATCAATCAAATGTTGGTGCTTTCGCACGTCTTACTGGTGATGATCCTTGTCTCTGGATTCAGTTACACTCGTTATCATAGTGAGTGGAATCGGCATATCGAATATTCTGCATCGTTGGCAAAACTGACGCTCGCACCGCATATCCCGTTTCTTTCAACGTCAGTCGCCGGAACCAATTACTCAAATCTCACCGCCTCGGCAACAGGCCAACTGTTTTCGTCCATCGATGATCTTGAATATCTAGAAGTGACAGGTAAGTCAGATTTTTCAGCTCAAGATGTCCGTATCCGCTTTTTTAAGCGTTTTGAATATCTATGGCGTGCTGATGTGAACCTCGAAGAGTTTGAGCAGCTCGAGATCAAATTAACAGCGATGAATGAGTCAATCGATTCAGTCAACTTCGATAACCCTATACGCAAAAAGAAGTTATTGTTTATTAAAAGTCGCCTCATGCGCGAACATGAGTCGATGGCGAAAAGTTTAGATATTGAAAAAGATATCTTTGTGCCGTGGACGAAACCTGCAACCTTAGGGGAAGGTTACTATCTCGATGAAGAGCTGTGTGCGCTGAATGTCGTTATTCCTTTGACCAACTCAATGGGAGGGGAGATATGGGCGGTGTTTGATGCCAGTGAGTTGACTAATCTGCAACGTTCCTTGGTTGAAGAGATTGTTGCAGAGGCGATTGTCGCGCTTGCGATCTCTTTGGTGTTAATTGGTTGGGTATCTCACTGGATTGTTTCACCTCTTAAATCATTGGCAGCGCATATGCGTTCTGATACAACCCACGTCATAATCTAGCGATTATGGATGGTTGTCTGTGGTAACTTGTTGAAAGTTAACAATCTTTAGTTTTTGTTTTAAGTGCCATTGCGTATTTGAGTATTGTTTTCTTACTCAAATATGCCTCTGTAAATAGGAGCTTGAAATGAAAAAAACACCCCTTACTCAACGATTTGTTGAACGAGTCAAACCCACTTCAACCGCGCAAGAATATTATGATACTAAGGTCTCTACACTGTACTTGCGAGTTTACCCATCAGGAAAACGAGTGTTCTTTGTTCGTTTTCAGCATAACGGCTTGAGACAGACACATAAGCTTGGGTGTACATCAAACTACCCATTACGTAAAGCTAGGCGAGAAGCATTGCAGTTAATTCAGCAGGTGCGCAGTCCGAAACAGGATGTTTTGCCTTCAATGACGCTACAGACGTTCGGCCAAGAGTTTTTTGCTCGTTATCCTCGCCATTGGAAGCCTAGTACCTTGAAAAAGAACGAAAGTGCCTTTCGTCTTCATATTGCTCCTTATCTTGGAGATAGGGAAGTGCAATCTATTGTTCGACACGATGTTGAACAATGGTTTGCTCAATTGGCTCATGTGAAAGGCTCCGCCAATCAAGCACTAGTGTTGCTATCGGTTATGATGCAGCAATGTGAGGAATGGGGATATCGTCTTCCAAATAGTAACCCTTGTCGTCGATTTAAGCGCTATAAAGCAGGCAAGGTAGAGCGTTATCTCAACAAGGATGAATTGTGCCGATTATGGAAAGTGTTAGGCATGTTAGAGGAGAGGAATTTAAGCGAAGTCATGATAATACGCCTGTTGATATACACAGGTTGCCGTTCGTCGGAAGTCAGAGCTTTACAATGGAAAGAGTATAGGGGAGGGAATTGGCATTTACGGGATAGCAAAACGGGAGCTAAAACCGTTTATCTTTCTTCACAGGTAAGAGCTTACCTTGATAGGTGGCAGTCCAATGGTGATTATCTGTTTCCTGCGTCATGCAACACTCAACCGATATCATCGCATAGGTTAGGGGCATTTTGGTGTCGTGTTCGTCAGTTAGCAAGCTTGGAAGGGGTACGCTTACACGATTTACGTCATACCTATGCCAGTATTGCCATTCAATCAAAAGTAAACTTGATGGTACTTAGTCATCTCTTAGGGCATGCAGATGCCGAAACAACGCTAAAGTATGTGCACTTAGGGCGTGATGATGTATGTCAGGCTGCTTCTCGTGTGTCGGATGTTTTGGCTAAGGGGATGCGCTTATGAAGTCATTATTACTTACTTCTAAAGTGATTCAATCGCTGAACTCAAAAACACGAACGTATACCGTGTGGGATACACAAGTGCCTGCGTTAGGGGTTCGAGTTTATTCTGATGGACGCCGTTTTTATGTCACGCACTTACCCACGGAGAGTAAGAAGTTAGCGTTAGTTGGGCAACTGACATTAACAAAGGCTCGTCAGCATGTACAAGCGCTACAGATGTCTTTTCTTAAAAAAAGAAAGGGTGGGGCAGTACGATTGACTCGCTTTGATGTATTTGTGAAAGAAGAATGGACAGATAATGTTTGTCGAACATGGAAAACAAGTTCGCAAGGTACAGCAAGAAGTGCGTTACAAAGGCATTTACTCCCTGAGTTTGGCCGTTACCCTGTTAGTCGTATTGAACCGTGTCATGTGCACCGTTGGTTCGATGAACTCAGTCAGGTTTACGCTGGAACCGCCAACCGTAATCTTGATGTGCTTCGTTCTATTTTCAAGTATGCGGTGAACCAAGGTTATTGCGAGAGTAACCCTTGCGATGGACTTAAACAAAATCGTAAGCAAAAAGTGAATCGGTTTTTGAGTTTAGATGAGTTATCACGGCTTAGTGAGGCGTTATTCGTCGTAAGCCAGCAAGGAGATATGGAAGCATGTTGTTGTCAGGTACTCAAACTGGTTCTGTTAACGGGATGCAGAATATCAGAGGTGACGGGGTTGCAGTGGTCTTTTGTCAAAGACAAGGAGTGGTACTTACCAGACAGCAAAACGGGGGCGAAGGTCGTGTACGTGGGTAAGGAAGCACAAAAACTCCTTTCCTTTGTATCAAAACAAGCATGGTCGCAGCGTAATGAATCACAAGACGATGTATTTACACCTCTATGTGATTTTGTGAGTAGACCGACTAAGGTCGGTGCGGTATGGCAGCAAGTACGAGCTTTAGCGAATATTGAAGATGTGCGTATTCACGATTTACGCCATACCTTTGCCAGTTATGCAGTATTAGAGGGCTATCCTCTTCCGATGGTGTCGAAACTGTTAGGTCACACACGCCTTTCATCCACGCTCCGTTATGCTCACGTGAATGATGCTCACGTATCGCAATCTGCGCAGATAATGGGAGATAAGATTAGTGAGTTATTGGTCGGTAAACTTGAGAGTAAGCCGAAGCCTAAAAAACGGCAGGTGAAGGTGTCTAAATCAATATCTGAATCTAAGCCTCAAGCAACACAAGAGCTTACTAAGGAGCAGGTTTGGAAAATTAGAGATGAAATGGACTTTTTATCTTGGTAAATGGATATTTATTGTTACATAAGCTCCTTAGATGAGGCTAGGGAGCTGCAATATGTTGATTAAATAGAGTCTCAACACGTTTCTGGACAAAAATGCTTTAGAACTGATGCTCTAAAGCTGTTCTGTCGGATTAGGGAAAGTATTTTGAGGCTATATCTCTTGTTATGTGTTTGTTACCCCACTTGTTCACCAATAGTAACAGGTAACTCAAGCAGGATTTCCCAGAAACTTTCGGGGATAGGTCCCTGATTTCCTTTCCAGTATTCGTCTGCAAAGTATGAACAGACGAGTGACGTTTGGTTATTGTTTAAAAGCACCATATTTCCTTTAAAGTATGGCTTTTCAGAAAGTACCTCAAAGATCCTGTCACTTGGTTGGCCGAATCTAGCACGAAAAGCAATAGCTTCATCTATAGTTTCGCAAGCAAAGGAACACTCAAATCTAGATTTAGTTTCTGGAAAATGTGCTCTTCTAACGTATTCAAATAGTAACTCTATCGCTGAACTAGAGATTTGCCCATGACTACCATTTTTTAAAAGGTAGTTTTCACCGTGAGCCGAAACTCCATTTGGAAAGAGTTCATCCACGTGCGACTGCAATACTTCAGGATTGACATCATCATATTTAGTGATATCAATTACGGTACCACTGGATAGTGCTCCAAGCCTATCCACCGTATAAAACTTCTTCATCTATTACCTCAAAACAATGAAAAACACATAACGCCGCGCTTTGCGGCAAATTTGTCCGACAGCAGCGCTTTGTTATGCATTTTTACCACGACCTTCCAAGCTATTCTGGACTTGGTCTGGCACAAACATCCTCTTTGGTGTTTGTTCAAAAAAACGAATATGAAATGCCGACGACATTTCGCCTGGTCGAATTCTAACCCAAGGATCTTCTAACTCTTGTGACGTAAACTCGACAGGAATCGCAGGCTCAAACTCCTCCTCGTCAATTTTTAAACCCTCTGGACCTATTTCTTGGATTTTGTAGCCGTTCGAATAGATATGAATAGCTTTAACCTTTTCTGCTAGCGATTTATTTGCCATTGGCAGAAACATTGCTTCATCAAGATCTTTAAGGCATATGGTTGGGAAATACCGTATAAAGCTGTCTTTACTGTAAGAAATTGGGAGAAATTCAACTTCACTTCGCCCTATTGATGATGAGCTTCCTACTTGTTTGTAACGCTCATCTTCATCATTGTCTATTTCCGTTTCCGAGTCATTTTCTATGTCGAGGTAACTTTCCCATTGCCCTCCGGCTATGCCGTGTTTAATACCAGATAGCTGTTCTGTAAAATCACTACCCATGTCGTTTCGCATTCGGTTTGACTTATCAGAGCTACCAAAAATTATCCCAAGTATTTTGTGCTTGGGCTCCTTCAGATACATAGTGCAAAATAACCTGAAATGTCCTATGTCATCCGCTGAATATTTTTCTTTGAGTTCAAATGAGAGAGTTAAATGACTCAGCGGATCAGTTGATTCTTGGAGGAATAGCAACCTATTCAAGGTTCCCTCAATTCGCTGAAATCCTGTAGAGATAACTGATTGTATATCATCGCCCCATCGAGCGAAGAAGCTTGCTTGCTCCTCTTCAGACAGCGTTATATTCAAATATTGGAACCTTAGTGAAAATCCGTCTGGGCTGTCCAAAGTTATTCGTAGCCTTTCGCGATCTAGAATTTCGCAGTGCTTAATACCTTGTTTTTTCGCGCTCTCAATAAGAGAATCTTTATCTCCTATCGAAAGGTTTATATTGGTAAAGAACACAAAGACGCTTGGCTTCTTGTTTGCGCCAATTGCACTATCTAGATCGCTAGCAAATTTTTCATTTATGGTTCTTTTCTGCTCTTTTGAATCATTTGCCTGATTGACAAAGCCTACAGCCCCATAAGCTAGCGATTCATCCCGGAATAACGCCTCTATATCCCTACCACCATCAGGACCACCTCGTGGATGCCTTGGCCGGACATCAGAGAATCTTTTGTCTATAGCCAAAATAGCCCTGCACAATTGCTCTCTGTGCAACTGGTTAGTATCCAAGTAACTTTTTAGTCGTTCGTCCGTTTGATATGGCAACTTCTAGCTCCGAACTATAAATGCATAACACTGTCTTTTAAGCAGACATTGTCTTTATAATATTTTCAGAAAACACAGACGCTATAGAAGTAAAGTACTGTTCTATACGTCTTACTCTTCCTTCCACTCATAAATTGCAGAATATGTCTGTATAATCATAAGTGCTCAACTAAGCTCATAATCTGCTATTAGTATATGTAGGTCAAGAACTGACATGAGAAAGTGGTCAGGAATTGGATGCTGGATTATTTTGGGGCATAGGCGAGTTAGCTCGACTCAGGATGATTTGCTAAACCATCGGTACTTGCAGTATGGTTTGTTTGGAACAGTGGTCAGAAAGTAAAGGCACACCTATGAAGCCAATAAAGCAAATTTCGAAAGCTCGAAGTGCGAAAATTGAAAGCATGAAAGCAATTAAAGCTGCTTACCTGAAGGCTAAGGCTGAAGGAAGCATCAAGACTTACCGAATTACGCGAACCCGTTAGCGAGCATGTAGAGGTAGATTTAAGCTCTGGTTGCTTTGTTGTTGAGTTTAAGGATAGACTAGGTTCTATCAATGACAGCGGGACTTTTTCAGTACATTGATGTCTACTCTGATGAGTCGCAGGCCGCGCCGCGATAGCCAAAGACCTCCGCCTTTCAATAGCCCTGTTCTCTTCCGCTCATAGAGTATTGACCGCAGGTAGCGCGTAATAGAGCCACTATTTAGTGGCTCTTGTCGTATCTGAGCGTTAGAAAAGCTAAAGTCTTTCCCTTCGAGTTTCCCAAGTTCATATGTGGGTCGTAACAAACTTCGGGGCAGATCTGAACTAGGTGGCACTTTTTGAGAAAAGTGCCACGAGTAAAACCTCAAGCCTATGAAGCCTCTGGACAGAAATCGTTTAGGAGTATCACTCTAAACGATTTATCTCAGGTTAGAAAAAGTATCTTGAAGCCATAGTCGTTTGTTAGGTGTTTTTATGCTTACTAGGGATAGTCGACTTTATTTCTAGGAATGAAAATACCTTTGATGCAATTAGGGTTTAACACTGCAATTTGAATATGATTTTGCTGCCTAAAGCCTGCATTAGGGTAGAGCTCATCTCCTTCCCAAAAAGCTGCCCTAACAGTGTCAAAATGAATGCCTTGATCTCTTGCCAGCTCGTGAGCCCAGCGAATTACTGCACAATCAAGCTCTCTCTTGCGGAAATCAAAATCATTGGGACCAAACCCTTGGTTTACTGGTAGTGATTTACCTTCTTTTTCTAAAGTCTCTTTGAGATCTTCATATGCAACATTCAAGAAGTCCAAGTGTTCTTGATCGAGTAAATCAAGACAGTTGCCTAAGTCAATGACAGTACCGAGGACGAATGGTTCTTTGATTTTGGAATGTTTACGCTTGCTATCTTCTACTGCGTATTGATTTGCTCGCTCAAAGTTATTTTCCCAAAAGTAAGTCCCCTGACCGAGCCAATCATAATCGTTATTACTGCGTTTAAATTCATCCTCATGCTGCAAGATTTTGGTTGCTGCTTGCTTGTCAATTCCATGAAAGCCATAAACAAATGAGGTTTTATTATTGTACATTACGCCGTAATCGCCTTACCTGCTTCTTTATCTTTTTCTACAGTTTCTTCAGAAAAGTAACGTTCAGAGTAGTACCCATTCTTATCAATAATCTGAGCTTTTTTGAGCATCTTTACCCGTGCAGCATGGCTTCGCTTTGGCGAGGCCGACCTAACTTTATTTGTTAACTCTTTGATAGACATAGAAAAGGCTCCATACTTTACTTTCTTTTGTACATTGTAGCTCCATAGCCAATTTTTAGCCACTTTCGTACACCTAGCGCTAAGAACAGTTGCAAAATATATGGCACTAAATTTTGCGAAGAAAAATTCGTGACATATATTTTGTCAATTGATTCGCCTTGTTAGGTGAATTCTACTCAATATATTTAGATGCAAATTTGGCTAATTCTTGTGCTCTTGATGGTTCCCAACCATTTTGAATGGCAAACTGCCTTACCACTTCAGAAGATGCGGACACGCCATTTTTTCTAAGTTCTGAAAATAATCTTTTTGCCATATCTTTATCTGATGGGTGTGCCAAGCCAGTAGACATATTGATACAACGACCCAATTTCAAAACAACGTCTTGAACGGGCTGTGTTAAAGAATTAGTTGGCGCATTCCATGATTGCTTGCCAACTACTTGAGGATTCCACGTCGAAAGCCAACGTTTACCCTCTTCCTCATTCCAAGGTAGGAAAACAATGCTATTTACGTTACGGACACCATCGATTACGTCCATATCTTTACCCGTTAGATATGCTGAAAGCAAGACATCATACCCACCGAATGATCTGATATTTTTGGGTATTTCAAAAGTAAGCGAGACCCCATTTCCTAAATTTACTGCAGATCCTTTAGTCAAAGCTTTTGCAGCTTGGTCACCCAAAAAACCAGCTACGTCTGAAGAAGTAAACGTGCCCTTTGTTGGAAATACCAATGTTATATTACTTAACCCACTAGCCTGACAAACTTGGAATGCTTGAGCAAATGCTAACTTGATCGATCCCTGATTAGAACCGTGATTTTCAACTAAATACCTAGAAACTGACATTTGTCCTCCTTTACCTAACGCCCGCATCACGCGAAGATTTGTAGTGGAAGCGAAGCCGCAACGAAAAATCCGTCGCTGTGCTTGCGTTTGTTAGGCATTGTATTTCTTGATTACAAAGTAACACATTGAAGAACACATATTACGCCCCAAGCGAACAAACTCTTCATGACTAAAACCAAGCGGAATATGTGCCCCATTGCTAACAAAGCTAAACACAGATGCGAGAGCTTTTTCTTCATTTTGATCTATGAAACTAACAGATTTTAGATATGCAAGTGACGGACCCCATGTATTTCCGCTGCCTGTAGGGCTAAATCCTTTTGAACATGCAATTTCCCTAACCAGTGTTTCAAGCGCAATACGAATATTCGTTAAGCTACCGTTGTAATCAGGCTGGGCTTTCACAAAGTCATCAGCGGAAGCATTAATAGATCGCTTCACATTATCTCTATTTTGTAGAGAAGAGTTGTCAAGCTCTTTCAGCAGAGCATCCTCTACCGGCTCGTGTCCTTTGAAATTTGGGTCCAGCGATTCAATGGTGTCATTTTCGATCTTGTAACCATCTAGCAATAGAGATTGCTTAAGAATTGAGTATTGATCGTCAAATTTGTACCTCGGAGATGTTTGGTTACGCAATGTTTTATTGGTTTGTATAATTTCGATAAACATCTCGGTCAGAGTATCTTCTGATGCAACCGTAACTTCATTGCTAATACCGGCAGGCGAAGAAGCCATTTGAGGGTCAAAACCAAATTTATCTAAAATCACATAGACTGTTGGTTTTTCTATTACTCCCAAAAGCTGACTTAATGAAAACTTTGTTCTTCTAGATACTTGCATATGTCCTCAGTCTCTTGAGATGTCTAACGCTAAGCTAAGTGGCTGCAAACACAACCAAACCCAAAATAACCACCGTAATCACATTTGCTAATTGAACCAAAACCGCCACAGGTTTGCAGTCCGGCTTAAGCGCCTTGTTAGCTGGTTACGTTGAAGCTTGATGATTGCACCCAAATGCATAATTTGAAATACATTAAGACTATACGAGCGCAATGTAAAAGAGACAGCTATAAAACTGAAACCTAGCCCACGAAACATAACTAACCCACAATAATTACAATGAAGCCAACCACAAAACCGGAATCAAACTGCTCTTTTAATTTTCCAGCTAACAGTGCTTTTTCAACAGACACTGTCTGTATAATATTTTCAGAAAATATAGACACCATATCAGCAACATACTGTTCTAACTGTCTTTATAATCCTTGCACCCACAAATTACAGAACATGTCTGTATAATCATAATTGCTCAACTAGGCTCATAATCTGCTATTAGTAAATGTAGGTCAAGAACTGACATGAGAAAGTGGTCAGGAATTGAATGCTGAATGATTTTGGGGCAGTTCTGAGCTAGCTAGCACTTTTTGAGAAAAGTGCCACGAGTAAAACTTCAGGTCTATGAAGCCTCTGGACATAACCTTCTTAGAGTAGCTCCCCTATAATCCTGCTTTCAGATAACTTCTCATATGCCAAAACGTCAAAGACCACCGTTGTCAGCGATGGTCGATTTGCACGGAACTGGACATAAATGATTTACGTACATTGCTACAAGCAGCTTTATAACATTAGAAAAAGTATCTTGAACAAAGCCCCTTTACTTTAGATGACCGTTTTCTATAAGCTTTAGCCATTATATATTCATTTAGCGTATTTCTAGCAAGCACTGTTCGTTGGTTGATTAAAGTACTCTTCAGCTTGAGTCATAGAATTAGGATTTAAATTTATGACTCTGTTAGCTGAACTGATGGTCTCTTTACGGTGAGCTATCACAATCTTGGTTATTTTGAGTTGGTTTATATTTACGTTTATCGTTTTCTCATTGTCTGAGTCTAAATGGCTTGTAGACTCATCCAGGCATAAAACTTTTGGTTCCTTATAGAGAGCCCTAGCTAAGAAAATTCGTTGCAATTGGCCGCCCGAGAAGCTGCTTCCCATATCTCCAACCTGAGTATGAAATCCCATAGGTAATTGATTTATTTCGTCCCAAATACAGGCCGTCTTGCAACATCTAACCATTTTTTCTTCTTGAAAATTATCCACATCAAACATTGTGATGTTTTCGGTTAAGGTTCCTGAAAACAAACTGTCATTTTGCATTACACTACCCAGTACACCTCTGTAGCTTGTTACTGACACCTCATTGATATTTACATTATCTATATAAATGCTGCCTCTATTTGGTTTTAACAGTCCAAGGATAAGTTTGAGTAATGTTGTTTTGCCGCAACCTGAAGGGCCGACGATAGCGACGCTCTCACCAGGCGCAATCTCAAATGAAATATCCTTCAGTATCCAGTCTGTATTGTCAGAATATCGAAACCATAAGTTACTCACTTTTATATGGCCTTGGACAGAATGAGGAAGAATGACTGAACCATCATCATTTTCGGTTTCCTCGAAAGTGATGTCTGACAATCGCTCTAAATGTAAACCTATTAACTTAAATGTTATTAATTTATCTATTAGGGAAAAAATACTGGAAGTAAATTGGCTTCGATAAGCCAGAAATGCTATCAACATTCCTACGGATAGTTGTTCTTCCATCACTATCAACGCCCCAAGATAAATGACTAATATTAGCTCTAAGCTGTTAAGTGAATTTTCAAGACTATCTTCCGCAATGCTTAACTTACCCAAGCGAATATCCGTGTTTATGACCTCGGCATATCGATTAAGCCATGTGTTTTGCCTTGCGGTTTCGTGACTAAACAGCTTTATCGTTTGGATGCCTCTTATGGTCTCCAAAAATATAGAATCTTCCTTTGCGCCCGTGACGATCGATTCTTCTGTAACTCGTCTGTTCGGATAGTAAAAAGCCATTTGTATGACAAACGATGCAAAAACAAAACCTATCACCAGAAAAGTAAGACTTGGGCTATACACATACATCATAACGAGCACAACAACCGCCATTAGCCCATCAATTAATGACTCAATGATTCCTTGCGTAAGAAACTCACGAATTGTGTTCAGTGAATTAAACCGAGAAACGACATCTCCTATATGCCTTTTTTCAAAATAGTCTAATGGTAGTCTGACTAGATGATGAAACAAGTTCGCTCCCATCTGGATGTTGATTGCGCAATTTAACCTAATAATAAGCCAGCTTCTTACACACTTAACTGCCACTTGAATAAGGGCTAAAAGTCCAAAACCGAGCGCCATTACTTGTAAGAGGGGTTTATCGTTACTAAGTAGTACGTTATCAATCACCCATTGTAGATAATATGGTGATATCAGCTGAGAAGCCTGTATGACGATTGATACAAAAAAAAGGGAGATAAGGGAGCTCTTTAGCCCGGTCATTTTGCTCCAGAGCTGACTTATTTTCATCGCCACTCTGGTATCTTGTTTTTTGAATTTACTCGCTGGCGTTAACTCTAACGCTATTCCTGTGAAGCATTCACTAAACTCTTGTAACGAAATTTTCCTTTTTCCTTGCCCCGGATCATTTATTGATAACCATTTTTTACTCACACCCGTTAACACAACGAAATGATCAAGATTCCAGTGAAGAATACACGGCAATTTCAGAAGCTTTATTTCTTCTAGATCACACTGCAATGCTCTTGATGATAGATTGATGGCACCCGCAACCGACATTAATTGTCTTAAGTTCATTCCTTGAGAACCAACAACCACATGTTTACGTAGTGATGAAAGGTTTACCATTTGACCATAAAAAGATGAGACCATCGCCAGGCAGGCAAGACCACATTCTGATGCCTCAGATTGAAGGATAAGAGGAACTCTTTTGGCTCCGTTAAATGTCAACAAGTCCAAAGGATTAGTAGCATTGCTGCTTTTCGTAGTATCCATAAATTATATCTTTCCCTTAATGGCATAAATGGGGTCGAGTAACCACTCGAGAAGTGAGCGGTTATCAAGAACAATATCAGCCTCAGCTATCATCCCAACTTTTAAAGGGAATGATTTACCATATGCGTGGATTTCTTGTTGGTTGATGGTAGCTCTGACTCGATACATCGCTTCAGTTATGTTGATCGGCAGCTTCTGATCACTGGGCAAAATAAGTGCTTTATCAATATTGCTAATTTTACCTTCTACTAGACCAAATTTTTGATATGGGAAGGCATCAAATCTGATTTTCACTTGATCGCCAACCTGAATAAAACCAGCAGATCTGGATGGTAAAAGTAGCTCTAAGATTAGTGGTGAGTTTTTGGGGATGATACTTAGAATAGGGCTGTCTGAGTCGACTTGGCTGCCAATAGAAGGCTGTATAGCCGTAACAATGCCAGACTCAGGCGCCTTTTTAATAAATTCGTACTCATTGTTTAGCCGAACAATATCGGCTTTAAGGACAGAGAGTTGTCTTTGGATACTGGTACGTTTTAGCGCTCGCTCTTCCGGTAACGAAATTCTTTGGGATTCTAAGCTAGCGATGTCCACTGAAATTGAAGCCATTTCGGTTTCTAACTTGTTTACCGAACCCTGAGCTTCCAAATAGTCTTCTTGAATAGACGAAAGAGCAGCCATGGAAAGGTAGCCTTTTTTATACAAAGCAAGATTATTGTCATATTGCTCTTCTTTTAATTTAAGGCGCTGCTTGCTTGTTACCATCGCTTTTTGTATCGCACTTAAGCTGTGGCCAAGTTCCCTCATTTTTCGGTCAATGCTGAGTTTTGATTTATCAAAAACAATATCAGAGAACTTTAACTCCTCCTTAAGCGATGTTATCTGGCTCGACAGTTCAGCTTGTAATGCCACAGATAGCTCAATACCAGAGATTAGATTTTGACTGTTTCTAATTTTAGCGAGTGCTTGTCCTTCTTTGACATGATCGCCTTCTAAGACTAGCAAATCCTCTAGTATCCCACTTCTTCCTGAGAAAACTTTTATTACACCTTGCTCTGGAAGCAGGTAACCTTTAACCGTCTCTTTTCGTGAGTAATGAGTGTTTAATGAGAAAATTAATAGCAGTATAAATATGGCAAAAACTAAGCTACATATGAAATAAACTGAGAATGGCTGCGTTAACGTTACTTTACCAGGAAGACGATTCTGTTTAGCTCTTACTGCTTCATTTCTGAACAAATGTCATTCCTTACGTCTGATTTTTGGTTAAAAATTCGACTGAATATAATGCGAAAAGTTCATCTATCAATATATGAACTGCATTTATAGTGATCAGCTGTCCAAAATTGTTAACATTTTGTGGTTTAACTTGAGTTTTTGTTCTCCTCGGTGTTAATGATTTATTGCGAGTGCTTGCTTTACATTTGTTTATTGTCATTTACTAGATAAGGAAATATCAATGAAAGAATTATCAGAAAGCGTTCTCTCACAGGTAACAGGAGCATCGAGCCCTCTTGGCGGTTGGGGTGGCTGGTTGGCAGGTAATTATGGTGACCTGTCTAACGCGCAGGCTAAGAGAAATTACGAGCGTTACAGAGAGCGTCGTGATAGAAGTGGCGATCGAGCGGCGAGGTCACGCTCACGTTCTCGAAGTGATATGAACTCACCAGGCGATCAACGTTCAAGTGATAGACGAGGTGGTCGCTAGTACCATGTTAAAGATTGCTATATTAATTATTTTTATAGCTGCAAGTGCCTCGCCCCTAGCAGGGCACTTGTTTTTTATTCTCTACGATTCTAGTGAAATACTTGGACAGTTTGACGTTAGTGTTCTTTTATTTTACTGGGTGATTATTGTTCATTTAAGCCGTGTTACTTTCGCTATGGCGCTATTCGGGCCACTTTCAAATAATGGTATTCCTACTGCTCCACCTTTTAAAAAATCGATGACAGTAGCGACTCTATATCTTCCCCTTTCTATAGCTGTCTTTTATTTTTCGACCGCTCTATCTTACACCTTTGATTCAAACTATATCTTAAATCAGCTCAACTATTATCAGCCTATGTTTAAAAATGATGGGGGGTTAATAAACTGGTTAAGCGTAATTGAGTCTGCCTTGTTATTTTGTGTTCTTGTTCCTGTGTTAGAAGAAGTGATTTTTCGTGGATATCTGTTAAAGCAGTGCCTAAGTAGGTTTAGCTTAATCATCTCTATTTTTATTTCATCGTTTTGCTTTGGTATATTGCATCAAGAAATTTTGCATGCATCCGTTATGGGTGGCGTTTTAGGATGGATATTTTATAAATTTGGCTTGCGAGTATCCATTGTAACCCACTGCATACACAATCTAGTTCTCCTCGTCGTTAATGTTCTCTATTTTGAGATCGAGGGTAACTATGCATTACCTTCTTTGGATAGTTCACCATATATACCAACTATCCCCCAATTCGTTGCAATTCTTTTTTTAGTGGTCTTTTCAAAGTACATCTATCGAAGCGTTATTAAGTAACTGACTCCAAGGTTAAATATGCCAACAGCAATGAAAGTAATAGTTACTCTCAAACTATTAGTTTGGTCAGATGAACTAGTAGAGGATTTATTACCATTAAAAATCAGGCAACCAAATACGATTGAAGCAATACCAGCATAGGCATAACCGTTAGTTAGTGTAATGTTATCAGGTAAAAGCTTAAAGCTCCAAAAGAGGTAAATACTGGCAGCGGTGAGTAAACTCGCTACTAAAAGTGAAAACATGTATTTCATATTTATAGTATCTCTTGAGTCGAGAGTTGTATAGGTAACATCATGGATAAGCTCTTTAAATCTATAGTCATATCATACAAAGAGGACAAAATATATCATTTTAATTTTTCTCATAAATCTTTCTTTATAAATATTTTACATGCTAAAGCCAAATATGTTTTTGCCTTCTAAAACTACTAGTTAAGAAATTGCATAATTAATCATTAGTTAAAATAGGTCAATTAATGACAAAAGAAATGTGTCCTAGATCGTAGGTTGGCACGCTTTTGGACAAAAATGAGTTTCAGGAATTCTAATATTAGTGATTAATGAATAACTTTTTATAAGGCAAATTTGCTAATTAATACGCCTTTGCAAAGTGCGCACTTTGTGCCGTTATGGTAAAAGTTGCAGTTATTTCAATTGCTTATAAAACTCCCGATTTTGGGAGTTTTAACAGTGAATCGAAAAGAAATGACAAAAAACTTTGTTTTTCGTGAATTTGAATGCGGATTAAGCATCGAAGAAGCCACAAAACTTTGTTTTAAAACTGTGAGCGAAGTCAAACGGTGGAATGAGGGAGAGAAGATACCGCCAATCTGTAAAAGGCTGATGCGATGGCACAGTAGGAAAGAACTGTATTATGGTGATGAATGGTGGGGCTTTCGTATGGAGGGAGGGTGGGCGGCTAATCCTACCAGCAGGTGACAGGGTAGCGCCTCAGCAAATCTTATTTGCAATAGCAATCATGCAGATTGAAGCACCAGAACATGATCTAGCTCGTTCTAAACTTCTAAAATACGCAAGAGCAATGGTAAGAATTAAGGGGCTATAAGCCCCTTTTCAACGCCCGCCTAAGGGGCTGGCAACGCACTACCACTAAACTCAAACACAATAACCGTAACCCCCGCGGCTCATTGGGACTGGAAACGCTACGCGTTGACAGTCCCTCTTGAGGCGTTTGTTAGCTTACTGCCCAAACACGCTCGAGATCATCCCAGTTAGTAATACGTACATTATTAATGAAAAGTGAATCATCACTAAATCGACCTCTACACTTCTTGCAACTATTAGGTGGCAAATCTTTAAATAGTTCGCAATCAAACTCTGAATTATTAGCAGAAGTTTCAAATGACAACACAGTAGTTTTTAGGCTATCGCTTTGCTGATCTATAGTAACTTGAAGTGTATCTCCGGATAAATTAAACCACTCTGTAGCATTTTTTACTTCATCAGAAAAAATACAGCTCAATACATCAATTCGTTTTCTATTTGCTAAGTTCATATTACTTCCTTTATTGTAAGCTAACGAATGGCATGGATTCCCCCTTCCGAGGATCTGCCACACTTACGTGGTACTTATTAGCACCGGAGGCACCATGTCTGATTATTCTTATTTTGGCGGTATCGATTTAGCTAAAAACCACTTTAGTATTCATGTTGTTGACTCACAAGGTAAAGTGACTCTTCATAAATCAGTTACTCGCTCTAAGCTACTGACCACAATAGCAAATATGCCACCTATGCGTATAGGACTCGAAGCGTGTAGTGGTGCACATTATTGGGCAAGAACGCTTAATAAATTAGGAGATGATGCTCGTATTATGGCGGTTAAGTATGTTGTTCTACATAGAACTAAAGGTAAAAACGATCTCAATGATGCCGTGGCTATCTGCCAAGCTGTCCAACACCCATCTACACGATTCGTTCCAATAAAATCTCCTGAGCAACAAGCCATACTGTCCGTTCATCGTATGCGTGAGCATTGGGTTCGTGAACGCACGGCTCTAATGAACCGGATTCGCGCCTTACTTTCTGAGTTTGGTCTTATCATTCCAGTGGGACGCTCTTCTTTAATGAAGCAAGTGCCTCTCATTCTGGAAGATGCCGAAAACGAGCTTCCACATTTAGCGCGAACCGTTATTGCTGACGCATACTACCATCTTAAACAACTCAACCAACGTATTGTAGATACTGAACAAGTGTTCGAGGCTTTTTCAAGGGTGAGCGAAAATGTTCAATGAATTATGAAAGTCAGAGGCATTGGTCCACAAACAGCAACGGCTATTCTTACCTCTATTGGTAACGGCTCTCAGTTTGATAAAAGCCGAGACTTCTCCGCTTGGCTAGGGTTAGTACCAAAGCAATATTCAACAGGCGGCAAACCCAGATTAGGCAGAATTACCAAACACGGAGACAAGTATCTACGCACTTTACTCGTCCATGGTGCTAGAACAGTCATTGCTAATCTAGGTGATAAACAAGACAGGCTCAGCCAGTGGTGTCGAGGCGTATTGGAACGAAGAGGAATGAACCGTGCTATTGTCGCTCTTGCAGCGAAGAATGCTCGAATTATCTGGTCGCTATTAGACAACCAAACGGAATTTGAGAATTACGCTGCTTAAGAAACCATTAACCCAAGCAGCGTAGCAAGAGTACACCCACCGGGTCATAGCAGACGCAATGGATGGAGATAGGTCAAGACCACTAGCGGAGAGCCTGTTAATGCAGCGGATGCAATTTGATGTCATCTAACGAATAAGGCACCGCAGTCGCGCAAAGTCATCAGGGTCACGATGTTGCGAATCATCGATATAAAGACCGAATGTAGAGCGGCAGTCCAAAACCCATCACTTGAAATTTAGCGGATGTTTGACAACCGGGGGAATCCATGTAGCCCTGTTAAGGTGGTATAATTTAAATTAATATCATTTATTATCAATTCCTTATAATTTATAACGCATTTTAATGTAGCAAATGTGTAGCACACCTAACATACAAACACGACTTTGAGAATATCAGGAAATACTGTGAAAAAAGTAAGTAAGAAAAAGAGAGCAGGTAATATTCTCTTGATAAAGTAACTAAAACTCATACTGGAGTGAGATATTAACCAATCACCACATTCGGTAAGGCGGAGGCAATGACCCCATTTGCTCATGTTCCGTACAGCTGAGTTTTTCTAGCCGCGCGACTTTAAGCTTGGACAATTACACAGAATTCAGGATAGTCTCTTTTTCGAATTTACAACGGTAAACATACTAGCCTCCAAATGTGCTAGATATACAGCGGCTAGTAAGAGTCACTCGACGATTCGGAAACATCGTACTATAAGTACAATCGAGCAAGCCTTAGTTTTCGAGTTAGTCCTAGCAGTCTTTAGAAAACTCAACCTCATTTATCACCGCAACAATGATGATTAGATCCAATTAAGAAGAATCTTCATTCTTAAGCTTTGCTCTAAGGTTGTCTACAAACTCTCGCACTCTTCGCTTGTTATCTCCATGTAAATGACTTCCACATACTTCAGAGCGATATTGTATCTCAGGGGATGAATAAACTGGTAGTCTCACTTTCTCCAAACTCATTACGGTTCCAGCATTTGAACACTTATATGCCCTAGCATATGGTTTGATGAAATGGCGATTTTCTGGTCTAGTACTTCTCTCTAACTGTCCTTGAAGAAGTGAGAATAAAAATGTTTCATGATGATTAGCAAACATTAAATGGCCGAACTCATGCTCAAGTACATAAGGCATAGCGCTGTCGGCCAAGAGTACAAAACTATCATTAAACTCCCAGTCAGTGATACCAGTATAGCCCCCCTCAAAAATGTCATGACTATCTGGAACAACGAAGACATAATAGCTTTGTGGGTCACTTCTTAATTTAACAACCTCACTCTTTCCAATTTCTTCACTTCCTTTACTATGCAAATTCTCTAAGTAAATTTCACTTCCAGAAAATTTAAAATCAATGTATTCAATCGTTTCTAAGTCCCGCGTTAGGGGAATACATGTATTTTTCAATGTTTCATTTGAGAAAATAATTTGTTCTTTCGCTTTATCTTTAGTAAACGTATTAATAAGAGAAGAATCTACAAAATAATAAACCTTGGTTACTAAAGTTTCTTCTTCAATATTGCAAAAAGGTGAATATAATTGATTTTTGTCGAAGGCCATGTAATCTGGAAGTGAACTAAAATAGACGAACAAAGAAAACACAACAAATAAGACCACCAACCGCATATTCATTTTCCTCGTTCCTCCTGATTAACAAAACTTTACAACACCCAAACGACAATTTAAAATATCTTATTTTGTTAGCGCATTCTTATTTGCCTGCCATGACGAACGCATATGCTCAAAAGTAAACTGCGTTTGTTCAACAAAAGCAAATTTTAAATTTGGATTGCTAAAGGCTACTGCTACCGATAGCGGTTCAACATCGTCAATATCGAATATTTTATAAGATACGCCAAGAAGTGTTTCGAGAATTAAAGATGGGCCAGTAACAATCAATGTCACATTATTTGTTGTTCGAATATAATCCAGCCTATAATTAATTAGTCTCGAAAAATAATCATCATTAGTCATGTTAAGTTCAACTTTATAGCTATACAATGCACCACACCTAATAATGAACTTATACCTTTTGATCATTTGCATAATTATGATACTTATAAGCTTTGATTTTTCATGAGATATAATGATGTTATTATTGTATTCACCAAATGCATTTTTAGCACAAGAAAGCGACAAAAGGTTAAAATGTACGCTAGGAATGACAAAATCATTAAAAATATCTTCTAACTTAAGTTTTTGTGCTGCTTTCATTATGCTTTCAACATATTCATTATACTCATTAAAAAAGGAAGAAACAATTAACTTAATATTATTATTTTTAGATGAAAATTTACTTAATATGACTTCAGATTTCAAAACATCACTAATGTTTAACTTAGCCAAATCTGGATAAGCTTCATCACACTCTAAAAAACAATGAGAAAAATCCGGTAATGTATCAAAATCGATATACATCCCACCCTGTTTATAAAGTACAATCAATCGAACTATATCACTAAATAGCTGATCCTAATTATGCTTCACTTTTTGTACTCCATGACCACCGCTGGGAAACGATGAAATGTTATCCAT
>NZ_JBNJOH010000047.1:0-32477 GCF_050113735.1 Vibrio sp. TRT 2004
GGCGAGAGGCGAGAGGCGAGAGGCGAGAGGCGAGAGGCGAGAGGCGAGAGGCGAGAGGCGAGAGGCGAGAGGCGAGAATATTATCTCTGCGCAGGGACAAGTTATGTCAATGCCTTTGCACTAAAGGTTCTATCAACTCACTCCCCGCCCACACCTCTCGCAGGGCGGAGCCCGATCTAAACTCTCTCAGCAAGAAGTCCAGTCTCGGAGCGACGCGTTCTTTAGGGCGAAGCCCGCTCCTTCCTCTCACCCTTTCATATCATATAACTATTTAATCCTTTTCTCATTTTTCAAGCTGTCCTAATCTCTACCCAATAAATTATCTCCATACATACTTCTGTTTGATAACTATCAAGCAGACTGAAACAAAGATGAAGGATCACACCATGAGCAAAATCTACGAAGACAATTCTCAAACTATTGGTAACACTCCTCTAGTACGCCTAAACAAAGTAAGTAACGGTAAGGTGTTAGCGAAAATCGAAGCACGTAACCCGAGCTTCAGCGTTAAATGTCGTATCGGTGCAAACATGATTTGGGAAGCAGAAAAGGCTGGTACTCTTAAACCAGGCGTAGAGCTTGTTGAACCAACAAGTGGTAACACTGGTGTTGCTCTAGCCTTCGTTGCAGCGGCTCGTGGTTACAAGCTAACGCTAACGATGCCAGAATCAATGAGCCTAGAGCGCCGTAAGCTACTTAAGGCACTTGGCGCTAACTTAGAGCTAACAGAAGCGGCAAAAGGTATGAAAGGGGCGATTGCTAAAGCAGAAGAAATCGTTGCGAGCAACCCTGACAAATACCTACTTCTACAACAATTCAACAACCCAGCAAACCCACAAATTCACGAAAAGACCACTGGTCCTGAGATTTGGGAAGCGACTGACGGTGAGATCGATGTATTCGTAGCAGGTGTTGGTACCGGTGGTACTATCACAGGTACGAGCCGTTACATTAAGGGCGAAAAAGGCAAGAACATTGTCTCTGTTGCGGTAGAGCCAGCTGAATCTCCAGTTATCGCTCAAGCGCTAGCGGGTGACGAAATCCAGCCTGCACCACACAAAATTCAGGGTATCGGTGCTGGTTTCATTCCAGGAAACCTCGATTTAGAGATAATTGACCGTGTTGAAGCCGTGACTTCTGATGAAGCGATTGCGATGGCTCGTCGCCTAATGGAAGAGGAAGGTATCCTAGCGGGTATCTCTTCTGGCGCGGCAGTGGTTGCAGCCAACCGCATTGCAGAACTTCCTGAATTTGAAGGAAAAACCATCGTTACTATCCTACCAAGTTCAGGTGAACGTTACTTGAGCACGGCCCTATTTGCTGGCATTTTTACTGAGAAAGAGAACCAACAGTAATATGTGTCGAAATCAATTTTTCGTCTAAAAAAGCCCCATTCAGGGGCTTTTTTGTTGATCCCTGCCTCACCTTTGGTAATATCAGGACTGTTTTATTTCTAGCTTCAAAATAAAAGCCAGATAAGAATTCATCTCAATTGCGAATGACAGCAAAGATTGAAAGCGCAATTGTTAAATTTACAACCAGTATCACTTATAACACGAATTGAACGTTCTGCAACTAGCGGAATACTATAATTGGAGTTAAGCTGATTCTGGTTAAGAAACTATCAAAATATAAATCAATTGGGGTATATAACATGTACGAGAAGCAAGTAGAAATCACCGCAGAAAACGGCCTTCACACTCGTCCAGCTGCACAGTTCGTAAAAGAAGCTAAAGCATTCGACGCGGACATCACTGTGACTTCTAACGGCAAAAGCGCTAGCGCGAAGAGCCTTTTCAAGCTACAAACTCTTGGCCTAGTTAAAGGTACAGTAGTTTCTATCTCAGCTGAGGGCCCACAAGCTCAACAAGCTGTTGACCACCTAGTTGCTCTAATGGATCAACTACACTAATTCGGTCTCCTATTTTCAAAGCCATTTTGTCAACGCAAAATGGCTTTGTTGGAAATAGGCCAAAATATAAGCTACAACTATTCGTTAGCGCACTCATTATCTCCCGTTTTAAAGTTGACCAATTTAAGGTAAGGCTATGATTTCAGGCATCCTAGCATCTCCTGGTATTGCTATCGGTAAAGCACTACTACTTCAAGAAGATGAAATTGTCCTAAACACAAACACCATTTCTGATGATCAAGTTGAAGCAGAAGTTGCGCGTTTCTATGACGCTCGCAACAAATCATCTGCTCAGTTAGAAACTGTTAAGCAAAAAGCACTTGAAACCTTCGGTGAAGAGAAAGAAGCGATCTTTGAAGGTCATATCATGCTTCTTGAAGACGAAGAGCTAGAGGAAGAAATCCTAGCACTGATTAAAAATGACAAGATGCACGCTGATAACGCGATCTACACGGTTATCGAAGAGCAAGCATCGGCGCTAGAATCTCTAGACGACGAATATCTAAAAGAGCGAGCAACTGATATCCGTGATATCGGCTCTCGTTTTGTTAAAAATGCTCTAGGCATCAACATTGTTTCACTAAGCGATATTAACGAACAAGTGATCCTAGTCGCTTACGACCTAACACCATCTGAAACTGCGCAAATCAACCTAGACTACGTTCTTGGTTTCGCTTGTGACATCGGTGGTCGTACTTCTCACACATCTATCATGGCTCGTTCTCTTGAACTTCCAGCTATCGTTGGTACTAACGACATCACATCGCGCGTTAAGAACGGCGATATGCTGATTCTTGATGCGATGAACAACAAGATCGTTATCAACCCATCAGAAGCTGAGCTAGAAGAAGCAAAAGCAGTTAAGGCCGCTTTCATCGCAGAGAAAGAAGAACTGGCTAAACTGAAAGATCTACACGCCGAGACTCTAGACGGTCACCGTGTAGAAGTTTGCGGTAACATCGGTACTGTTAAAGACTGTGACGGTATCATCCGTAACGGTGGTGAAGGCGTAGGTCTGTACCGTACTGAATTCCTATTTATGGACCGTGATGCCCTACCAACGGAAGATGAGCAATACCAAGCTTACAAAGAAGTAGCTGAAGCTATGAACGGTGAGTCAGTGATCATCCGTACTATGGATATCGGTGGCGATAAAGATCTGCCGTACATGGATCTTCCTCAAGAGATGAACCCGTTCCTAGGCTGGCGTGCAGTGCGTATCAGCTTAGATCGTCGTGAAATCCTACGTGATCAGCTACGTGGTATCCTACGCGCATCTGCGCACGGTAAACTGCGCATCATGTTCCCAATGATTATCTCTGTTGAAGAAATCCGTGAACTGAAAAACGCTATCGAAGAGTACAAAGCTGAACTACGTGCAGAAGGTCTTGCATTCGACGAAAACATCGAAATCGGTGTCATGGTTGAAACACCAGCAGCAGCAGCGATTGCACACCACCTAGCAAAAGAAGTGGCTTTCTTCTCTATCGGTACTAACGACCTAACTCAATACACGCTAGCCGTTGACCGTGGTAACGAGATGATTTCTCACCTATACAACCCACTGTCTCCAGCTGTACTAACCGTGATCAAGCAAGTTATCGATGCATCTCACGCTGAAGGTAAGTGGACTGGTATGTGTGGTGAGCTTGCGGGCGATGAGCGCGCTACGCTACTTCTACTAGGCATGGGCTTAGATGAGTTCTCTATGAGCGGTATCTCTATCCCTAAAGTGAAGAAAGTTATTCGTAGCTCTAACTTCGCAGAAGTGAAAGCGATGGCGGAAGAAGCTCTATCCCTACCAACTGCAGCTGAGATCGAAGCAGTTGTTGAGAAATTCATCGCAGAGAAAACTCAATAACCAACTAATTCCAATGAGATAGACGGTAAAAAAAGTCGTCTATCTCTCTATATTGGTATACTATAATTCGACAGAATTAAATGAAAACGTTAGGAGCATGACACAATGGGTCTGTTTGACAAACTTAAGAAGCTAGTATCTGACGATAGCGCTGACGCTGGTGCAATCGAAATCATCGCACCTCTATCTGGTGAAATCGTAAACATCGAAGATGTGCCAGATGTTGTTTTTGCTGAGAAAATCGTTGGTGACGGTATCGCGATCAAGCCTGCTGGCAACAAAATGGTAGCTCCTGTAAACGGTACTATCGGTAAGATCTTCGAAACTAACCACGCGTTCTCTATCGAATCTGACGACGGCGTTGAGCTATTCGTTCACTTCGGTATCGACACTGTTGAGCTGAAAGGTGAAGGCTTCAAGCGTATCGCTGAAGAAGGTCAAGCAGTGAAAGCTGGCGACACTATCATTGAGTTCGATCTAGCACTACTTGAAGAGAAAGCAAAGTCTACTCTTACTCCAGTTGTTATCTCTAACATGGACGAAATCAAAGAGCTGAACAAGCTTTCTGGTTCTGTAACTGTTGGTGAAACTCCAGTTCTACGTGTAACTAAGTAATTTTTACTTAGCTAGATATTAAAAAACGCAGCCGATGGCTGCGTTTTTTTTTGCTTATCTTGTTACTTCAACCCCAAGGCATATTTCAGCACTTGAGTTTTCAGAGGTCCAGCATTCTCAGCGACCTTAAGTGCCGCATTTCTTAACAGTTTAAGCGGCGCAAAATCATTGCTGAAACCCTTATAGAAAAAATCCATCCCGGATTGCATTAGCAAGTTGTCATAACGCCTATTACGTTCATATTGCACAAGTAAGGATTGAGTTAATACCTCGTGATTTTGAGTGGCCGTCAGCAGCGCTTCGACATCTTTAAATCCAAGATTCACACCCTGTCCAGCTAATGGATTGATAGTATGTGCAGAATCACCGACTAACACACAGCCTAATGCAGAATAGCGTTGAGCATGACGGCGCGTTAACGGAAACGAACCGTATTGAAGCACTTCGATATCACCCAATTCCGCAGGAAAGTAAGCCAATACTTCTTCTCGAAGTTGTGCTGGCGTCATCGCGCATAACTGCCTGATACGCTTTGGGGAATCATACCAAACCAGTGAGCCTTGATTGCCACATAATGGCAAAAAGGAACGAGGGCCTGATGGGGTGAACTGTTGCCACGTAATATCTTGCTGTTCGATCTTAGTTTTGACGTTGATTAGCATACAGTGCTGGCGGTAATCCCACGCGGTAACCCCTATCCCCGCTAAATCACGAACCTTTGAATTCGCTCCATCAGCGCCAACCACCAAATCAATCACCAGTTCTTCTCCCGAGCTGAGAGTCACTTTCGATACTTCACCAAACTCAATATCAGATAAGGTATCTGGACAGCATAAACTAATATTCGAGTAGTGGGAGAACTGAGCCCACAATCCAAGCTGAATCAGGCGATTTTCAACAATATAACCCAGACGATCCATACCAAGTTCGTCGCAATGAAAACGGGTTCGGCACTCAGGATGCTCCCACGTTTCTAAACGGCGGTATGGACACACGCGCATTTGTGATGTCGTATGCCAAGCCCCAAGCTCACGCAAAATATCGACCGAATGCTGTGATATCGCAGAAACACGTATATCCATAGGTTGCTCAGGGGAGAACTCTTCAGGTGCTGTGCCTTCGACAACAACTACCTTCCGCCCCTGTTTAGCGAAGCCCACTGCAACTGCAGCTCCAACCATACCACCACCGATAACTGCGACATCAAATCTGCTCATATTTTGCACTTCAATTACTTGATAAATTGACTGTTTTTTATTGTACGTTTTCATTACCAAAATGTAACGAAAAACCTTACCCACTATCAGGGCAAACCCCTTGCGCAATATGGGGTTTAACTGTTTTTGCACCAACACTAGTCAGTAGGTTTTTAAAGCAGTACAATACGCGGCTTACCGCCGAGATGGCGGCTAAAATAAGGTCACCCAAGCATTTAGATGCGAGTGACTCACTGGAAATATTGGGCGATTTGCTCCCTTAATTTAAACTAACGATCGAGCGAACAACATGAGTAAAAAACTGCTAATTAAAACCTGGGGCTGCCAGATGAATGAATACGATTCGTCTAAAATGGCGGATCTACTGAACGCGGCTAACGGCTATGAGCTGACAGAAGAACCAGAAGAAGCAGACGTGTTATTACTTAATACCTGTTCTATCCGCGAAAAAGCGCAAGAGAAGGTATTCCACCAGCTAGGTCGTTGGAAAACCCTAAAAGACAAAAAGCCAGGTGTTGTGATTGGTGTTGGTGGCTGTGTAGCAACACAGGAAGGCGACCACATTCGCGAACGTGCACCATTTGTAGACGTAATTTTTGGTCCTCAAACACTTCACCGCTTACCAGAGATGATTAAACAGTCTCAACTGGATGAAGCACCGGTGATGGACATTTCATTCCCTGAGATTGAAAAGTTTGACCGTCTTCCAGAACCACGTGCAGAAGGCGCAACTGCTTTCGTTTCAATCATGGAAGGCTGTTCTAAATACTGTACTTACTGTGTAGTGCCATACACTCGTGGCGAAGAAGTTAGCCGTCCAATGGATGATGTTCTGTTTGAAATTGCTCAACTGGCTGACCAAGGCGTGCGTGAAGTTAACCTACTGGGTCAAAACGTTAACGCTTACCGTGGTCCGATGCACGATGGTGAAATCTGCTCATTTGCTGAACTGCTTCGTCTTGTCGCATCGATTGATGGTATTGACCGTATCCGCTTTACTACTAGTCACCCACTAGAGTTTACTGATGACATCATTGCGGTATACGAGGACACACCAGAGCTAGTAAGTTTCTTGCACCTACCAGTGCAGAGCGGTAGCGACCGTATTCTTACGATGATGAAACGTCCACACACGGCGATTGAGTACAAGTCAATCATCCGTAAGCTACGTAAAGCGCGTCCTGACATTCAAATCAGCTCAGACTTTATTGTTGGTTTCCCAGGCGAAACGGCAAAAGATCATCAAGATACAATGAAGTTAATTAAAGACGTTGATTTTGATATGAGCTTCAGCTTTATCTTCTCACCGCGCCCAGGTACGCCTGCGGCAGACTATCCATGTGATGTTCCAGAGCAAGAGAAGAAAGAGCGTCTATATGAACTACAGCAAACCATTAATGCTCAAGCAATGCGTTACTCTCGCTTAATGCTTGGTACTGAGCAACGTGTTCTTGTTGAAGGTCCTTCTAAGAAGAACCTAATGGAGTTACGTGCTCGTACAGAGAACAACCGAGTGGTTAACTTTGAAGGTAGTGCGGATCTTATCGGTCAATTTGTTGATGTTAAGATCACTGACGTATTCGCTAACTCTCTTCGTGGTGAGCTAGTGCGTACAGAGAAAGATATGGATCTGCGTACAGTCATTTCACCGACTCAAATGATGGCGAAAACCAAGCGTGAAGATGAGTTAGGTGTAGCAACATTTACACCTTAATTACGACTCTTCGCTACTAGAAGCTTGAAAATACCTCTCTAAGTGACCATCTTAGAAATAGGTATCGTAACCATTCGAAGCCCGGTCTAAATCGGGCTTCATGGCAATGGTCAAATATGAGAGGCAACTTTGAGCACGAAAATCGTTACGCTAGAAATCAATCTAGAACCTTCTGACAACCGCCGTTTAGCCAGTCTTTGTGGTCCTTTCGACGACAACATTAAACATCTTGAACGCCGCCTAGGTGTTGAAATCAGCTACCGTGGCAACTTCTTTACCATCGTTGGCAAACCACATACTTCCGCGGCCGCCTTGGAAATCATCAAAACACTGTATGTGAATACTGCGCCAGTCCGCGGCAACATTCCCGATATCGAACCTGATGAGATCCACTTAGCGATCAAAGAGACTGGTGTTCTAGAGCAAAATGTAGAATCCAGTATTGAACATGGCAAAGAAGTGTTCATTAAGACCAAGAAAGGGGTGATCAAACCTCGTACTCCAAATCAGGGACAGTATCTGGTCAATATGGTCACTCATGATATTTCATTTGGCGTTGGTCCAGCGGGTACGGGTAAAACCTATCTTGCTGTTGCCGCAGCCGTTGATGCGCTAGAGCGACAAGAAATTCGTCGAATCCTGCTGACTCGACCTGCTGTCGAAGCGGGTGAAAAGCTCGGTTTCCTTCCGGGAGATCTCAGCCAGAAAGTCGATCCTTACCTTCGTCCACTTTACGATGCTCTATTCGAAATGCTCGGATTCGAAAAGGTTGAAAAACTGATTGAACGAAACGTTATCGAAGTCGCCCCACTTGCCTATATGCGTGGTCGAACTTTAAATGATGCGTTTATTATTCTCGATGAAAGCCAGAACACCACTGTAGAACAGATGAAAATGTTCCTCACTCGTATCGGCTTCAACTCTCGAGCGGTGATCACTGGCGATATTACTCAGATCGACTTACCACGTGGTGCCAAGTCTGGTCTGCGCCATGCCATTGAAGTTTTGAGCGACGTCGAGGAAATCAGCTTTAACTTTTTCCAATCTGACGACGTCGTTCGTCACCCCGTTGTGGCACGCATTGTTAATGCCTACGAGAAATGGGAAGCTCAAGACCAAAAAGAGCGCAAAGAATACGAGAAACGTCGCCGCGAAGAGCGTGAAGCAAAACTTATTGAAGCCCAAGTTGCAGCTGCACCTCAACCTGAAGTGACAACAGAGAGCAAACAGTGATGACAATCGAACTTGATCTACAATTAGCTGTCGAAGATGAAAGCGGCTTACCAAACACTGAAGATTTTCAACTTTGGTTAAGCTCATCCGTTAGCAAGTTTCAGCCTCAAGCTGAAGTGACCGTTCGAATTGTTGACGAGCAAGAGAGCCAGCAGCTCAATAGCGACTACCGTGGAAAAGACAAACCGACTAATGTGCTGTCTTTTCCTTTCGAAGCGCCACCAGGAATGGATATCGACCTACTTGGCGATTTAATCATCTGTCGTCAGGTTGTAGAACGTGAAGCCATCGAGCAAAACAAGCCTTTAATGGCTCACTGGGCGCATATGGTTGTACATGGTAGTCTGCATCTGCTAGGTTATGATCATATCGAAGATGACGAAGCCGAAGAGATGGAGTCACTCGAAACTGAAATTATGCAAGAGATGGGATTTGATGATCCATATCTTGCTGAAAAAGAGTAGTCAAGACTCAACTGGAACCAGCAAGCAGAGTCGCCTCTCTCGCAGCAAGCTGATGTCTTACTACTAATGTGTGCTATCACACTTCTGATAGCGTTACTTAAATGAGAAACAATGAACGAAGACAATTCGCCCTCTTCTCTAGAAGGTAAGAAAGAAAAATCTGAAGGTCCGAGTAGAAAGTCCTTCTTCGGACGCCTAGGCCAACTTTTTCAAGGTGAACCAAAAGATCGCCAAGAGCTCGTCGATGTCATCCGCGACTCTGAAGAAAATGACCTGATCGACCACGACACTCGAGATATGCTCGAAGGTGTCATGGAGATCTCAGAAATGCGTGTGCGCGACATCATGTTGCCACGTTCGCAGATGGTTACCGTTGATCGCAGTGACGATTTAGACACCTTGATCAACCTCATCACCGATGCTCAGCACTCTCGCTACCCAGTCATCAGTGAAGATAAGGACCATGTTGAAGGTATTCTGTTAGCGAAGGACTTACTTAGATACTTAGGTTCTGGAAGTGAACCATTCGATATTGAGCAAGTGATCCGTCCTGCGGTTGTCGTTCCTGAAAGCAAACGAGTAGATCGTCTGCTAAAGGAATTCCGCGAAGAGCGTTATCACATGTCTATCGTTGTCGATGAGTTTGGTGGTGTATCCGGTCTTGTGACTATCGAAGATATTCTCGAAGAGATCGTGGGCGATATTGAGGACGAGTTCGATGATAATGAAGAACTTGATATTCGTAAGCTCAGCAAACATACATTTGCGGTAAAAGCACTGACCACTATCGAAGAGTTTAATACTACATTCGGTACCACTTTCAGTGATGAAGAGGTCGACACTGTCGGCGGTATGGTGATGACGGCATTTGGCCATTTACCATCTCGTGGCGAAGTTGTTGATATTGATGGTTACAGCTTCAAAGTAACCTCTGCGGACAACCGCCGAGTACTCCAACTTCAGGTAACCATTCCTGATGAAGAGCTGGTTACTGACTCTACTGAAGAGTAACGCTACTCCCCCTAAGGGAAACGAAATAATACGATGATGGATTCACTTTTTCATCGCCTCAAACGGCCGCTTGCGGCCGTTTTTGTTGGCGCATTAACAACTCTAGCATTTGCCCCTTATCAAATTTGGCCTCTGGCAATTGCCAGCCCTGCGCTTCTATTACTGCTTATTAACAAGCAGTCTGCTAAACACTCGCTATGGATAGGCTATGCTTGGGGCATCGGGCAATTTTCTACAGGCATTAGCTGGGTACATGTCAGTATCGACAACTTCGGTGGTATGCCCAAAATAGCCAGCGTCTTCCTCATGGTGCTATTAGTTGGCTACCTCGCTGTTTATGCCGCACTATTTGCATGGAGTCTAAACCGCTTTTTTCCGCACAAGCAGCGCTCACGATTGCTGCTCGCTGCGCCTGCTCTATGGCTAATCATGGATTGGTTGCGCGGCTGGGTAATGACGGGCTTTCCTTGGTTATGGCTAGGCTATAGCCAAATAGACAGTCCACTTGCCAATTTTGCTCCGTTAGGTGGAGTTGAACTTATTACCTTGTTGGTGATGATTAGTGCGGGCTCTATCGCTTACGCTACTCTTTCGCGTCAATGGCGACATCTACTTATTCCTGCCGTTATTCTGATGACAGGCTTTGGATTACAATCCGCTCAGTGGGTGTCTCCTTCAATGGATAAAGTGACTAAAATAGCACTTATTCAGGGCAATATCGCGCAAGAACTGAAATGGCAACCGAGTCAACGCTGGCCAACCATAATGAAGTATACCGACCTGACTCGAGAAAATTGGGATGCAGACATTATCATCTGGCCTGAAGCGGCAATACCTGCTTTTGAATTCGAAATCTCCTCATTTCTAAGCAATCTCGATGCCGCAGCTCGTATGAACAACAGCGCGGTCATTACTGGAATTGTCAACCAAGGTGAAGACAAGAAGTTCTACAATAGCATTCTCACTGTAGGTCAAACGCCTTATGGTGATTATCGTTACGATATGAACCAGCGTTACCACAAACATCACCTGCTACCATTTGGAGAGTTCGTACCATTTGAGAGCATCCTGAGACCGCTTGCTCCATTCTTCAACTTACCCATGTCTTCCTTCAGCCGAGGAGATTTTATCCAGCCGAATATTGATGCCAATGGTAAGCAGATGGCTCCTGCATTGTGTTACGAGATTATCTTCAACGAGCAAGTCAGGCAAAATGTCGATGACGATACAGATTTTATTTTAACGCTTTCAAATGACGCTTGGTTTGGTCGCTCTATCGGCCCACTCCAGCACATGGAGATTGCCCGTATGCGGGCTCTAGAGTTAGGTAAGCCGGTGATTCGTGCAACAAACAATGGCATCACTGCTGTGACTGATTATCGCGGTCATATCACTGCGCAAGTGCCACAATTTGAAACGGCAGTGCTGCGCGCTGAAGTTCCTGCGACAAAGGGCGAAACACCCTACCGAAACCTTGGCACTTGGCCGCTGTATATCTGGGTTGGATTAAGTCTGGTGATTGGGTGGAGAATGAGAAAGGGAGTCTCTAGTCTCTAGTCTCTAGTCTCTAGTCTCTAGTCTCTAGTCTCTAGTCTCTAGTCTCTAGAAAAAGATTTAAGGGTTGGTGTGAAAGCATCAACCCTTTTTTGAGAATCGAGAAAATTATGTCTTATTAAAGACGAGTTCTGTCAACATCCTTAATACTATAGGTTTTATCAACTTACTACCCGCTGCCACCTCTCGCAGGACGAAGTCCGTTCTCGATTCTCGGAGCGAAGCGTTCTCGCCCTTTCTAAACTCTCGTAGGGCGCAGCCCGCTCTTTTTACGGTTTCAATGCCTGTCGACTGAATCCTTTGTGGCCACAGTGCGTGCAAGGAATAATAACGGTTGGGTGAGTGTATTGTGTTTTATGACCACACTCATCACAGACAAGCATACCCAAACCAATCACTTCGCCCGCCTGATATAGACCTTGGTGCTCTAGATCCTGAAATAACTCGACCCACTCGACTTTCGTTCTATCCGTAATATCAAGTAGCCCTTGCCAGATGGAGTCGGCAATCATGATATAAAATGGACCACTTTTTGAGTCTTCATAATTGTCAGCAAACTCTTTTAAATCTGACTTAACATATGCAGACACAAGTGCTAACTCATCTTTGGTTAAGTCATTCGCGGCATCGACGACCTTACCAGAGGTTTCTAAAACGTGGTTAACTTCATCAGGACTATGCTTTAGAGCTTCGACAACATCTTCAAACATCTCCTCGTAACCTGCTTTGCGTTTTGCCATCGCTAACCTCCTTTCGATTCAGTGGTGCACATTCATAAAGCCCAGTTAAGGCATTAAACATCACCATCTTTACGTGATTTGAGTGGGTATTGGCTATTGTTGTGCCCCTCTCCTTTAGGTATTCTATGACGATCTATTAATGTCTGTTCTAACCGAACTCACAAATTCCAAGATAACCGGATATCATCGATGCAAGAACAATATAACCCGCAAGATATTGAACAAAAAGTTCAACAGCACTGGGATAACAACAAGACCTTTGTTGTAAGTGAAGACCCAAACAAAGAAAAATTCTACTGTCTCTCTATGTTCCCATACCCAAGTGGCCGACTGCACATGGGTCACGTGCGTAACTACACTATCGGTGATGTGGTATCTCGTTTCCAACGCCTTCAAGGTAAAAACGTAATGCAACCAATCGGTTGGGATGCATTCGGTCTACCAGCAGAAAACGCAGCAGTTAAGAACAATACTGCACCTGCGCCTTGGACTTACGAAAACATCGAATACATGAAGAACCAGCTAAAACTGCTTGGTTTTGGTTACGACTGGAACCGTGAGTTCGCGACATGTACACCTGAATACTACCGTTGGGAACAAGAGTTCTTCACTAAGCTTTACAACAAGGGCCTGGTTTACAAGAAGACGTCTTCCGTTAACTGGTGTCCAAATGACCAAACTGTTCTGGCTAACGAGCAGGTTGAAGACGGCTGCTGCTGGCGTTGTGATACTCCAGTAGAGCAAAAAGAAATCCCGCAGTGGTTCATTAAGATCACTGAATACGCTCAAGAGCTACTAGACGATCTCGATAACCTAGACGGTTGGCCTGAAATGGTTAAAACCATGCAGCGCAACTGGATCGGTCGTTCTGAAGGTGTTGAACTGCGATTTACAGTAAAGAACGTCGAAGTAAAAGGTCACCAAGACCTAGAAGTTTACACAACACGTCCAGACACACTAATGGGTGTGACATACGTGGGCATCGCAGCAGGTCACCCTCTAGCGGCTATCGCAGCGGAAAATAACGCTGAGCTTGCAGCTTTCATCGAAGAGTGTAAGAACACTAAAGTCGCTGAAGCGGAACTAGCAACAATGGAGAAAAAAGGTATGGCGACTGGCCTTACCGCAATTCACCCATTGAATGGTCGTGAAGTTCCTGTTTACATTGCTAACTTCGTACTGATGGATTACGGCACAGGTGCTGTTATGGCTGTACCTGCGCACGACCAACGTGACTTCGAGTTTGCGACCAAGTACGGTCTAGATATCATCCCTGTTATCAAGCCAACTGACGGCAGCGAGCTAAACATCGCAGAAGAAGCATATACAGAGAAAGGTGTGCTGTTCGATTCAGGCGAATTTGACGGTCTTGAATTCCAAGCAGCATTTGATGCCATTGCAGCAAAACTAGAAGCTGAAGGTAAAGGCACTAAAACAGTTAACTTCCGTCTACGTGACTGGGGTGTTTCTCGTCAGCGTTACTGGGGAGCTCCAATCCCTATGGTAACGACCAAAGATGGTCAGGTTCACCCAGTTCCAGCGGAACAGCTACCAGTGATTCTTCCTGAAGATGTCGTAATGGATGGCGTAACCAGCCCTATTAAAGCTGACAAAGAGTGGGCCAAAACGACATTTAACGGCGAACCTGCTCTACGTGAAACTGATACCTTCGATACCTTTATGGAATCTTCTTGGTACTACGCGCGTTACTGTTCACCACAAGCAGATGACATCTTAGATCCTGAAAAGGCAAACTACTGGCTACCAGTAGACCAATACATCGGTGGTATCGAGCACGCTTGTATGCACCTACTGTACTCTCGCTTCTTCCATAAACTACTACGTGACGCGGGTTACGTAACCTCTGATGAGCCGTTCAAACAGCTGCTATGTCAAGGTATGGTGTTGGCTGATGCGTTCTACTTTGAAAACGAGAAAGGTGGCAAAGAGTGGGTTGCACCTACTGATGTAACCGTAGAGCGCGATGGCAAAGGCCGAATCACTTCTGCAAAAGACGACCAAGGCCGTGACGTTGAGCACTCAGGCATGATCAAAATGTCTAAGTCGAAGAACAACGGTATCGACCCACAAGAGATGGTAGACAAGTACGGCGCTGACACAGTGCGCCTATTTATGATGTTTGCCTCTCCAGCAGATATGACTCTTGAGTGGCAAGAATCAGGCGTTGAAGGCGCTAACCGCTTCTTGAAACGTGTTTGGAAGCTGGTTAAAGAGCATGCATCAAAAGGCGCGGCTGAAGCCATTGACACGTCAGCACTATCTGGTGACCAGAAAGCGCTACGTCGTGATGTTCACAAAACTATCGCGAAAGTGACAGACGATATCGCTCGTCGTCAAACGTTCAACACAGCAATCGCCGCTATCATGGAACTAATGAACAAGCTAGCGAAAGCGCCTCAAGAATCAGCGCAAGACCGCGCGATCCTTGATGAAGCGTTAAAAGCGGTTGTCGCAATGCTTTACCCAATCACTCCGCACATCTCATACGAACTATGGGTTGCGCTAGGTGAATCAGATATCGATAACGCGGTATGGCCAACGTTTGACGAAAAAGCACTCGTTGAAGATGAGAAAACCATCGTTGTTCAAGTTAACGGCAAACTACGTGCGAAGCTAACAGTACCGGCAGATATCTCTAAAGACGAGATTGAACAACTGGGCCTAAACGATGAGAATGTGACTAAGTTCACTGAAGATAAAACGGTACGTAAAGTTATTTACGTACCAGGTAAACTTCTAAACATCGTTGCGAACTAATCTGTTCTAATAACGTCATAAACAGGGTAGCCACCTACCCTGTTTTATTTATCTTAGCGTTTTGACCCGCAATAACTCAGAACGCTAAGATAAGTATTCCAATAATCGAGAGCCATCAACCTATGTTTCCTCAAGTCATGCGACTCATTTCAACTCGTTCTGTAAAGCTATCTACGGTTGTTCTTGCTGCAAGCCTTTTATCTGCTTGTGGTTTCCACCTACGCGGTGACTACTCAATCCCTGAAGAGCTTGATACGATGTCACTGACCAGTTATGACCAGTACAGCAACTTCACGCGTATGATGAAAGGCCAACTGCGTATGAGTGAAATTAAATTGGTTTCTCCTGCGGCAGATGTTCCGAATTTGCACCTAATTAGCGAAGGCGTCGGTGAACGTACGCTCTCGCTATACCAAAACACCCGTGCAGCCGAAAAAGAGCTGACATTCCGTACCTCTTACCGTGTGACTATTCCAGAGCTAGGTTCCAAAACGTTTTCTACTAGCGTAACGCGCAGCTACTTAGATAACCCACTGACAGCTTTAGCGAAATCGGTAGAACGTGACATGATCGAAGATGAAATGCGTAAACTCGCAGCGTCACAGATCATTCGTCAGATGGCTCGCCTAAAAACCAATATCGAATCCGGCACTATGCTTAGTGAAACAGAGCAACAGGCGCAACTTAAGGCCGAAGAGGAACAGTACCGAGTGAAGACATTCGCTAGTGATGAGCCTCAACAAACCGTCACAACTTCCTCTGAGAACCAGCAGTAACTATGCGAGTTTTCGCTGATCGATTGGTGGAGCAGTTAACCAAACAGCTCCACCCTACCTACTTAATTTTCGGTAATGAACCGCTACTTCTTCAGGAGTCTCGCCAAGCGATTCAACAAGCCGCCTATAAACAAGGTTTTGAGGAAAAACATAGGTTTGCTATCGATAATTCCTTTGACTGGAACTTAGTTTACGATTGCTGTCAGGCGATGAGCCTTTTTTCTGCCCGACAAATTATTGAGTTAGAGCTCCCTGAATCTGGTGTAAATACCACCATCGCTAAAGAGTTGCTTGCGGTCTCCGACTTACTCCATAGTGATGTCATTCTGGTTCTAATTGGAAGCAAGCTGACCAAGGCCCAAGAGAGTGCCAAGTGGTTTAAAGCTCTCTCAGGAACGGGCTGCTTGGTAAACTGCCTAACGCCAGATATCCAGCGCCTACCCCAGTTTGTTCAAATCCGTTGCCGCGCTCTTGGTCTTAGGCCGGATCCTGAAGCAGTTCAAATGCTGGCTCAATGGCACGAAGGTAACTTGTTTGCACTGACTCAGAGTTTGGAAAAACTGGCTCTGCTCTATCCAGATGGCGTACTTAATCTTATTCGGTTAGAAGAGTCCCTTAGCCGTCACAACCATTTTACTGCGTTTCATTGGATAGACGCCCTATTGGCGGGCAAGGCTAAGCGTTCTCAGCGCATCCTTCGCCAACTGGAAGCTGAAGGTGTAGAAACCGTCATCCTCGCCCGCACAATACAAAAGGAACTCACACAGCTACTGACAATGTCTCAGCTTCTACAAACACTGCCTATCGGACAAGTGTTTGAGAAATACAGAATTTGGCAGTCGAAGCGTCCTCTTTACTCTGCGGCTCTAAACCGATTGACACCAGTGAGACTGATGCAACTTCTGCAGTTATTGGCACGGGCTGAGAGGACAATAAAAACTCAGTACGAACAATCTAGCTGGCCACTATTACACCAGTTGAGTACTGAGATTTGCTTACCTCAAGTTAAGCTATAAAAAGCGTGGTATACTTCGCCGCCCCAAAACACACTACCAAGTGTCAATCGATTAAATAACGAGGAAAAAACCTTGCAACTTGAACAGTTAAACGAATTTCTAGTCGACAAAGTTGATGATATGAAAGCTCAAGACATTAAAACTATTGATGTTCAGGGTAAATCAAGCATTACAGATTACATGATCGTTTGTACTGGCACGTCAAAACGCCATGTTGCCTCTATTGCTGAACACGTCGCAAAAGAATCTAAACTAGCTGGTATTATTCCACTAGGTATCGATGGCGAAGCTGAAGGTGAATGGGTTGTACTTGATATGGGAACAACGATTATCCATGTTATGCAGGAAGAGCAACGCGAGCTTTACCAACTTGAAAAGCTTTGGGGCTAAGCGATGAAATTACAGCTAATTGCCGTTGGCACTAAAATGCCGAAATGGGTTGAAGAGGGCTTTCAAGAGTATCGTCGTCGTTTCCCACACGACATGCCGCTTGAACTGGTTGAAATTCCAGCCGGAAAACGTGGCAAAAACGCCGACATTGCAAGAATCTTGCAAAAAGAGGGCGAAGCGATGCTTGCAGCAGTGCCAAAAGGCAACCGAATTGTTACTCTCGATATTCCTGGCAAAAAGTGGGATACACCACAATTAGCTGAACAACTAGAGCATTGGAAACTTGACGCCAGAGACGTGTCTATTCTGATCGGTGGCCCAGAAGGTCTAGCACCGGCATGCAAAGCAGCCGCTGACCAGAGCTGGTCACTATCAGCACTAACGCTACCACACCCACTGGTGCGCATTGTAATGGCAGAAAGCCTGTATAGAGCGTGGAGCATTACTGCTAACCACCCATATCATCGAGAATAACCATCAATGTTAAGGAAGCGTACCCTAATAAGGGATTACCATGAAGAAGCGCGACTATTTAAAAGCCGCGCTATCGTCGCTTTCATCGGTATTGTCGCTATGCTGGGCATCTTGGTAACCAACCTGTACAACATCCAGATTAACCAATACCAAGATTACAAAACCCGCTCTAATGACAACCGAATTAAAGTTGTCCCTATCGCGCCTAACCGCGGCTTAATCTACGACCGTAACGGTAAACTGCTGGCGGAAAACCGCCCAGTGTTCAGCCTCGAACTGACGCCGGAAAAGATCAAAGATATGGATGATACCATTGCTCGTCTGCAAAAAATCTTAACCATTACTCCAGAGCAAGTAGAGCGTTTTCAAAAAGAACGCCGACAAACTCGACGCTTTAAATCGGTTCCGATCTTAAACCAACTGACACCAGAGCAAGTCGCCAAATTTTCGGTCAACCAACATAACTTTCCTGGCGTATCGGTTAATGCCGCGCTCAAACGTCACTACCCTTATGCTGAAGTACTGACTCACGTTATTGGCTATGTGTCGCGTATCAATGACCGTGACATGCAACGTCTAGTTCGTGAAGAGAAAGATGCCAACTACCAGGCCACACGTGATATCGGTAAACTCGGCATTGAACGCTATTACGAAGATATGCTGCATGGTACGGCGGGTTATCAGGAAGTCGAGGTTAACAGTCGTGGCCGCATCATTCGTACACTTAAGTATGTACCTCCGGTTCCGGGCAAAGACATTGTACTTAACCTAGATATTGACCTTCAGCTCTATGTTCATAAGTTGTTTGATGGGCGTCGCGGCAGCGCGGTCGTTCTCGATCCTGAAGACAACGGCGTATTAGCGATGGTGTCGAGTCCAAGTTACGACCCCAATGCTTTCGTTCATGGCATTTCAGGGCAGGCATACAGCTCATTACTTAACGACAAAAACCGCCCGTTGGTGAATCGAGCAACACTCGGAATATATCCACCCGCTTCAACCATCAAACCATTTATGGCCGTCGCGGCGTTGCAAGAAGGCGTGGTTACCCCTTATACCACTAGAAATGATCCTGGGTACTGGAAGATTCCGAACTCTAAAACAAAGCCGTTCCGCGATTGGTTACGCTGGGGCCACGGCAAAGTAGATATTGTTCAGTCGATTGAAGAATCTGTTGATACCTTTTTCTATCAAATCGCTTACGATATGGGGATTGATCGCATATCAAGTTGGATGATGATGTTCGGATTCGGTGACTACACTGGCATTGATATTTACGAAGAAAGTAAAGCCAACATGCCAACCCGTGAATGGAAAATGGCACGACATCGAACGCCTTGGTATCAGGGTGACACTATTCCTGTCGGTATTGGACAAGGGTACTGGACATCGACCCCAATGCAACTTGCTAAGGCAACATCGGTACTCGTAAAACGCGGGGAGGTGGTCGCTCCTCACCTACTAAGAGCCACTATCAACAATGGTGAAATGTTTGAAAAACAACAGTTATCCGATATTGAAACTTATCCACCAATCGCTGGTGTCAAACCTCGTTACTGGGACATGGCTATTGAAGGGATGAGACTGGTTAACCATGGTAAGAAGGGAACCGCTCGTCGAGCGTTCACTAAAACACCGTATGTCAGTGCGGGTAAATCCGGAACAGCGCAGGTGTTTGGGCTAGGTGAGGATGAAGAGTACAACGCAGATGAAATTGCGGAACACCTTCGCGACCATGCGCTCTTCACTGGGTTTGCTCCGATTGACAATCCAAAGGTGATTGTCACAATCGTATTAGAAAATGCTGGGGGTGGCTCTTCTCAGGGTGGCCCAGTGGTAAGAAAGATATTTGACCACGTACTCGTGGAAAACAAAGAGGCGAACTAATCATGGATTTGAATCCAGCAACGGGTCAAAACCGAGTTCTGTTTGAACGCTTCCACCTCGATCTGCCTTTGTTACTAGGAATTCTGGTCCTGATGGGATTCGGCCTTGTCGTCATGTACAGCGCTAGCGGACAAAGTTTAGCCATGATGGATCGTCAAGCAATGAGAATGGCTCTCTCCCTTGGCGTTATGTTACTTCTCGCACAAATTCCACCACGCACTTATGAGGCGATGGCACCGATCATGTTTGCTGGTGGTGTGGTGCTACTACTAGGCGTGCTCTTTTTCGGTGAAGCCTCTAAGGGAGCTCAGCGCTGGTTAAACTTGGGATTTATTCGCTTCCAGCCATCTGAACTGCTTAAACTCGCAGTGCCGCTGATGGTGGCTCGTTATATTGGTAAACGCCCTCTTCCGCCAACATTCCAGACTCTGGTCATGTCATTGGTCATGGTGTTTGTCCCGACCATTCTGATTGCTAAGCAACCTGATTTGGGTACCTCAATACTGATTGCCGCATCAGGCATTTTCGTTATCTTTCTCGCCGGTATAAGTTGGAGAATCATTTTTGCAGCCGCCTGTGGCCTAGGCGCCTTTTTGCCTATTTTATGGTTCTTCCTGATGCGAGAGTATCAGAAGGTACGGGTAAGAACGCTATTTAACCCTGAGTCTGACCCACTTGGTGCGGGGTATCACATTATTCAAAGTAAAATCGCTATCGGCTCAGGAGGCATATCAGGGAAAGGATGGCTGCAAGGTACCCAATCACAATTGGAGTTTTTGCCTGAACGTCATACTGACTTCATTTTTGCCGTCATTGCCGAAGAGTGGGGACTGATTGGTATTCTTATCCTATTAGGCTTGTACCTGTTTATTATTGGTCGAGGCTTGGTGTTAGCCAGCAAAGCACAAACCGCATTCGGTCGAATGATGGCGGGTAGTATCGTTCTCAGTTTTTTCGTTTACGTGTTCGTAAATATTGGCATGGTGAGTGGAATTTTACCTGTTGTTGGCGTACCGCTTCCTTTAATCAGTTATGGTGGTACATCCATGGTAACTCTAATGGCTGGTTTCGGGATACTGATGTCAATTCACACTCATAGAAAAGCATTTTCGAAGGCAATTTAAATGATAAACAAGCGACTACTGCTTACTCTTGTTGCAACTTGTACTATTTTGGCAGGCTGCTCTTCAGCACCATCAAAACGCTACACCATTGATGATGACATTGCGCCAGATGCACCAATTTCAGTCGATCATATTGAAGATGCTACTCCACAATACGAATCCTATAGCTTAGGAGGTAACAGTAACTACACGCTAAGAGGCAATAGCTACACCATCATTAAAGAGCCTAAAGGCTTCAAACAGGAAGGCATTGCTTCGTGGTATGGTAAAAAATTTCACGGTCACTTAACTTCCAATGGCGAAGTCTATGATATGTATTCCATGTCAGCTGCCCACAAAGAGTTACCGATCCCTAGTTATGTCAAAGTCACAAACAAAGACAATGGAAAGACAGCGATCGTTCGCGTCAACGACCGTGGTCCATTTCACCCAGGCCGTATCATTGACCTGAGCTATGCAGCTGCAACGAAATTAGATGTGATTAAAACGGGTACTGCCAACGTCGCCATCGAAGTCATTACGGTCGATAAACCAACGCAAACCAATAAACAGGATTCCCTGACTAAGTTTGCCGTTCAGGTAGCCTCTTCACAATATCAAGATCGCGTTGAAACTTTAGCGCGAGATTTAAGTCAAAAGCTATCGGTGAAAAGCTACGTCAACTCGAGTAGTAATGTACACCGCGTCTTTTTGGGCCCTTTCGACGACTATATGTCGAGCCAAAAAGCACTAGAAAGAGTGAAAGAACTGGGTTATACCAGTGCTTTCATTAAATCCCACTAGTCCTCAATCCAGTGTACCCCTATTCCTATACTGGTTTGAGAGATTGATTCTGTTAAGATATGGACAGTTAACGATAAACCTGTAGTCAATATGAAAAAAACAACGCTAATTAAATCAGTTTTTGCGTCTTCTATTGCGCTTTCTGCAACCATCGCATCTTCTGCCTTCGCATCACCAATTGTGATGCCAGACGCGCCTCAAATCGCCGCTAAAGGCTACGTTTTGATGGATTATCATTCAGGTAAAGTTTTAGCTGAAAAAGAGATGAATACAAAACTCTCTCCAGCAAGCTTAACGAAAATGATGACCAGCTATGTTATTGGTCAAGAGTTGGAACGCGGTAACATCTCACTGCAAGACGATGTCACCATCAGCAAAAACGCTTGGGCAAAAAACTTCCCTGATTCATCGAAAATGTTCATCGAAGTCGGCACTACCGTAAAAGTAGAAGACCTCAACCGAGGAATCATTATCCAGTCTGGCAATGATGCTTGTGTTGCTATGGCTGAACATATTGCCGGATCTGAAGATGCATTTGTTGATCTAATGAACGCATGGGCTGACACAATTGGTATGAAGGACACACACTTCGCCAACGTTCATGGCCTAGACAACGCGAATCTTTACTCGACACCTTACGATATGGCACTACTTGGTACTGCGCTTATTCGCGACGTACCGGAAGAATACCGTATCTACTCTGAGAAAAAATTCACCTACAACGGCATTACTCAATACAACCGTAACGGCCTGCTTTGGGATAAAAGCATGAACGTTGATGGTATTAAAACGGGCCACACAAGCAATGCTGGTTACAGCTTAGTAAGCTCTGCAACAGAGGGTAAAATGCGCCTTGTTGCCGTCGTGATGGGGACTAAAGATGCTAACGCTCGTAAATCAGAAAGTAAGAAGTTACTCAGCTACGGCTTCCGTTTCTTCGAAACCGTCGCGCCTCACAAAGCAGGTGAAACGTTCGTAGAAGAAAAAATCTGGATGGGTAATAAAGACACTGTGGCACTTGGGTTGGATCAAGACACCTATGTGACTTTACCTCGTGGACAAGCGAAAAATCTCAAAGCTAGCTTTATCCTTGAAAAAGAGCTTGAAGCCCCAATAATGAAGGGTGACGTAGTTGGTAAGCTATACTATCAACTAGAAGGTGAAGATATTGCCGAGTACCCACTACTTGCTCTTGAAGACGTAGAACAAGGTAGCCTATTCAGCCGCCTATGGGATTACATTGTCATGCTGTTCAAAAGCTTCTTGTAATCTATGTACTTAGCAAAAAAAAGCCGCCGTTAGCGGCTTTTTTTATTTATCTCAGTAGTGACTAGCGTGAGCCACGTCTTGAGTTCATCTCAGATAGACAGTACTATTCCGCGCTGCGAATAACGACTTTCCAACTTGGAGTTTCAACATGCTGAACATTAACTCAGATGCAAAATTGAGAGACCTGCTTGAGTTTCCTTGTTCTTTCACATACAAGGTAATGGGCTACGCTAAGCCAGAGCTACCAGAAAAGGTTCTTGAAGTCATCCAACGCCATGCTCCAGGTGATTACAGCCCAACAGTAAAACCAAGTGCTAAGGGAAATTACCACTCGGTATCAATCAACATCACTGCAACCTCGATTGAACAGGTTGAAACGCTTTATAAAGAGCTTGGTGAGATTGACATCGTGCGCATGGTGCTATAAAAAATTTGAACACACTCAAATTTTATTGAAAGCAGCGAAAGCTGCTTTCTTTTTAGATATCAATTAGATAAATATCCTGCAAAAACTCTAGGGTTAAAAATGTGTTACTGGCATATAGTTCAATAACCAGAAGCAGTTTATAATCTTTCCACTTTACTAACCGACGATGGAAGAGCGGAATGCAAAACCAGCTTGTTGTGAAACATCTTGGTAGACAGGACTATAAGCCTATCTGGCAAGCGATGCACGATTTCACTGACAATCGAACAGAAGAAACGCCTGATGAAGTATGGCTTGTCGAACACAACCCTGTCTTCACACAAGGACAAGCCGGCAAAGCTGAACACCTGTTGAACACAGGAGATATTCCGGTCGTTCAAAGCGATCGTGGTGGGCAAGTCACCTACCATGGCCCCGGACAACTGGTCGCTTATTTTCTTATCAACCTTCGTCGTAAAAAGCTAGGTGTTAGAGAACTCGTTACACATATCGAGAACCTCGTAATCAACACTCTAAAAGCATACAATATCGAATCCGCTGCTCGACCTGATGCCCCTGGTGTCTACGTCGATGGCAAAAAGATTTGTTCCTTAGGGCTTAGAATTCGTAAAGGTTGTTCATTCCACGGCTTGGCACTAAACGTCAACATGGACTTGTCACCTTTCCTACGCATCAACCCATGTGGTTATGCAGGTATGGAGATGGTACAAGTCAGCCAATTAGGTGGACCTGACGATATCGCTCAAGTTGAGACAAAGCTAGTCGAAGAACTGGTGACTTTACTTGGTTATGACCACGTAGAACTAGATACAGCCGCAAAATCGGCAAGCAACAACGAGAAGTAAGAGAAGCATGAGTAAACCAATCCAAATGGAAAAAGGCGTTAAGTATCGCGACGCTGACAAAATGGCTCTGATCCCGGTAAAGAACATGCCTACCGAGCAGAAAGAAGTTCTTCGTAAGCCAGAATGGATGAAGATCAAACTGCCTTCTGACAGCCAACGTATCCAAGATATCAAATCTGCAATGCGTAAAAACAACCTGCACTCCGTTTGTGAAGAAGCTTCGTGTCCAAACCTAGCAGAATGTTTTAACCACGGAACAGCAACTTTCATGATCCTTGGTGCAATCTGTACTCGTCGTTGCCCGTTTTGTGACGTTGCCCATGGACGTCCACTCGCTCCAGAAAATGATGAGCCAAAGAAACTAGCAAAAACAATCCAAGACATGAAGCTGAAGTATGTGGTGATCACATCGGTAGACCGTGATGATCTTCGTGATGGCGGCGCTCAGCATTTTGCAGACTGTAACCGTGAAATTCGTGCTCTCAACCCTAACATCAAGATTGAAACCTTGGTTCCTGATTTCCGTGGTCGCATGGATATCGCCCTTGAACTTCTTAAAGATAACCCGCCAGATGTCTTCAACCACAACCTTGAAACTGCACCTCGCCTTTATCGTAAAGCGCGTCCAGGAGCGAACTACAAGTGGTCACTAGAGTTATTGAAAAAATTCAAAGAACAGCATCCTAGCATTCCAACTAAGTCTGGTTTGATGATGGGTCTTGGTGAGACGAAAGAAGAGATCATTGAGGTTCTTAAAGACCTTCGTGCACACGGTGTCACTATGCTGACATTGGGTCAATACCTTGCACCAAGCCGCCACCATTTACCTGTTGAACGCTACGTGCCACCATCAGAGTTTGATGAGTTAAAAGAAATTGCTCTAGAGCTTGGTTTCACACATGCAGCATGTGGACCATTTGTGCGCTCGTCGTACCATGCAGACCTTCAGGCTCAAGGTTTAGAAGTGAGCTAGAGTAGGTCAATTTTGTGGCAAGGGTCGACATAATAAGTCGACCCTTTTTGTTATCGGTTGTTGAATGAATCACGACACTTCGGTAGGCTTAACCTACAACCATTACTACTAAGCGTATTCCAAGGAACTAGTATGAAAAAGTTTGGACTAGCGGCAATGACTCTGGCGGCCCTGTCTGCTGGCTGTGCTTCAAATACCGAGCAAGACAATTTTCGAGAAGCTTCATTTGAGCTTTGCAATACCGAAGTGGATATCTACTCAGTGAGTGATGACGGTCGCGTACGCATTGTTTGCTCTGACGGTTCTAAATTCGCACTGACGAATGAAAGCACGCTGGAAACGATGCGTGACATTAATATCGACTACTGTGACGGTGAAGGCTTAGGTAAATTCAACGAAAGCAGTAAGTATTACTCGTTCAAATGTAAGTCTGGCACTCTTCTTAGCCTACCTAAGTAACGGGAAATGAACAGTAAAAAGGGCCGATGTGACAACATCGGCCCTTTTTGTTTTCTCACTGTATTGGTTCTAGCTCGAGGAAAAGGTGGGAGTTTACGCTAGTAAATGAGCACCTTTGACAACAAAATAGACCAAGCCAGGCAGAACCATTATGCGTAAACTGGTAGACGCTTACAGATATCGAGCACCTTCGCTTTCGTTGCTGCGATAACTTCCTCATTACCGATGTTATCTAAAACATCACACATCCAGTTTGCTAGCTCTTTTGCGTCTTCTTCAGTGAAACCACGACGAGTGATTGCAGGAGAACCAACACGGATACCAGACGTGACAAACGGGCTACGAGGGTCATTTGGTACAGAGTTCTTGTTAACTGTAATGTTTGCTGCACCTAGTGCTGCATCTGCATCTTTACCTGTAATATCTTTGTCAATTAGGTCAACAAGGAATAGGTGGTTTTCAGTACCGTTAGAAACGATCTTGTAGCCGCGCTCTTGGAACTGAGCAACCATTGCTTTCGCGTTTTTAACTACGCGAGCTTGGTACTCTTTAAACTCTGGCTCCATCGCTTCTTTGAATGCAACCGCTTTACCAGCGATAACATGCATTAACGGGCCACCTTGGCCACCAGGGAAGACAGCTGAGTTGAGTTTTTTGTACATCTCTTCACCCGCGTTAGACAGGATAAGACCACCACGTGGACCTGCTAGCGTTTTGTGAGTTGTTGTAGTGACAACGTGAGCGTGTGGTACAGGCGTTGGGTATACGCCCGCTGCGATTAGACCCGCAACGTGAGCCATATCGACAAATAGGTACGCGCCTGCTTTATCTGCGATTTGACGCATGCGAGCCCAATCTACGATCTGTGAGTAAGCAGAGAAACCACCGATGATCATCTTCGGTTTGTGTTCTAGAGCAAGTGCTTCCATTTCGTCGTAGTTGATTTGACCAGCTTCGTCGATACCGTAAGGAATAACGTTGTAGTGTTTACCAGAGAAGTTGACTGGAGAACCGTGTGTAAGGTGACCACCGTGCGCTAAGCTCATACCAAGAACAGTATCACCAGGGTTAAGTAGAGCCATGTAAACAGCACTGTTTGCCTGTGAGCCTGAGTGAGGCTGTACGTTTGCGTATTCACAGCCAAATAGCTGACATGCACGATCAATTGCCAGAGATTCAGCTTTATCAACGTACTCACAGCCACCGTAGTAGCGCTTGCCTGGGTAACCTTCAGCGTACTTATTTGTAAGCTGAGAACCTTGAGCTTCCATTACACGTGGACTTGTGTAGTTTTCTGAAGCAATAAGTTCAATGTGTTCTTCCTGGCGAAGAGTTTCTTCTTGAATTGCTGCGAACAGTTCCGCATCGTAATCTGCGATGTTCATATCACGCTTTAGCATCTGTATCTCCTGACTCAGATTGAGACTTTAAATTGCAAAAAAACCGACCTTTGACACTCACGCAAACGTTTGCATCAAGCTAATGACGCGCATTCTACATAATTTGATCTTTGTCATAAAGAGAAAATTTCAGTTTTTCTCATGCAGTTTTTTCATAATGCTTTACAGGGAATCTCATGTTGAGCACTTATCCGAACATTTCGCCAGCTAAGTGTCAATTCCATCCTTTACACCCCGTAAAACGATAATTACATAGGTTTACCTTAAATTTCACTCTCAAGCTACCGAAATCCTATTTTTTTAAATAGTATGCACGCCATTATTTACTTGTTAAATTTCAAATTGATGGAAAAACACTCAAGACGAGAAGATTGGGTCGCAATTTTGACCGGCACCTTTTTAGTCGCCCAAGGCTTCTTTTTCCTCCAATCAGCATCACTGTTGACTGGAGGCACAGCAGGACTGGCACTTTTAGCCAGCCAGATGACCCACTTTTCACTCGGCACTCTGTACTTTATTGCCAACTGTCCATTCTATTTATTAGCATGGAAGCGTTTCGGTACTCGATTTGCAATTAATAGTGCGATTTCTGGTGCTCTTGTGTCACTGATTACTGATCACCTCTATTTAGTCATCAGTCTAGAGACCATCAACCAAGTCTACTGCGCGATCGCTGGAGGTCTTTTGATGGGATTAGGGATGCTGATTCTTTTTCGCCATCGTTCGAGTTTGGGGGGCTTCAATGTGTTGTGCCTGTTCATTCAGGACAAATTCGGCATTTCAGTGGGTAAGTCTCAGCTGGCTATAGATTGTGCGATTCTTTTTGCTTCGTTCTTTTTTGTCTCTCCAGAAGTGATTGGTTTATCGATTCTCGGGGCTGTCGCTCTAAATCTTGTCTTAGCAATGAACCACAAACCAACTCGCTACTCGGTGACTTACGGTTAGTCGTTAACTTCTACTACAAATACAATTAAGCCCGCGATCACTCGCGGGCTTATTGCGTTATTTAGTTCAATTCACCATGTGAGCTTCTCGCTTTCACATCATGACTTAACTCTTTATTCAGTTCAGCCTCAACATGACCAGGTGATTGTGTGCCTTGCGAAATCAGACGATACATTGCAGGAATGACAAACAAGGTAACAAAGGTCGCAAAGCCCATACCGAAGAATATCACTGTCCCTACCGCAACACGGCTCTCATAACCAGCACCCGTCGAGAGAATCAACGGTATCGCTCCCGCTAATGTGGTGAATGCGGTCATCATAATCGGGCGTAAACGACGCGCAGAGGCATCAAGAATCGCTTTTTCGAACTCAATCCCACGGTCACGCAGTTGGTTAGCGAACTCTACAATCAAAATACCGTTCTTAGTGACCATGCCGATAAGCATAATCATTCCGATCTGGCTGTAGATATTCAGTCCCTGCCCCATCAGAAATAGACCAAGAAAACCACCGAATACCCCCATAGGAACCGTAAACATCACCACCAATGGGTTTATAAAGCTTTCAAACTGCGCGGCCAGTACCAGATAAGCGACTAAAAGTGCTAACGCAAACACCAATAGAATGCTCGATTGGTTCTCTTTGTAATCTTTCGATTCCCCAGAATAGCTAACTGAAATATCACTAGGCAGTAGTTCAATCGCTTGCTGGTCAAGGAAATCGAGCGCCTCACCAAGAGTGTAACCGTCCGATAAGTTCGCTGTTATCGTGACCGCTTTTTGCTTGTTGTAGTGAGAGAGTCGAATCGACGAAGCCACTTCTTCAATCTTCGTTACCGCATCAAGCGTAACAAGTTCGCCTGATGATGTACGCATGTAGATTTGGCTCAAGTCTGACGCATTGTTAAAGCTATTTTCATCACCACGCAGATAAACATCATACTCTTCACCTCGTTCGACAAAGGTCGTCTCGCTCTTACCGCCCAGCATGATCTCCAAAGTATCGGAAATGTCTTGTACGCTGATCCCTAGTTCAGCCGCACGCTGTTTGTCTACGCTCACCACCAGCTCAGGTGTTTTCTCAGAGTAGTTAATGTCGCTGCCTTCCATATACGGAGAGTCTTCCGCGATCTGCTCCAATTTCTCAGCCCAGGTTTTCAGTTCACTGTAATCGGAACCGCCAAGTACGAATTGAACAGGTTCGCTTGACCCCCCTCTAAATCCTGGCATAAATGGGAACACGCGCACATCCGCCATGCCAGCCAACGCCTTACGCACTTCACCTAACGCCTGCTGTGCTGTGACTTGGCGATCATTCCAATCTTCCAGAATCATAATAACGAAGCCGGTCTGATCCCCCGCATTGCCGCCAAACGCAGGCGATTGGATACTGAAAGACTTCAGAAAACCTTGCCCAAGCAGAGGCATTAGTCTGTCTTCGACAATGTCCATATTTGCCGCCATGCGATTGTAACTGGTCGCATCGGCGCCACGAACAAACGCAAAAATTACGCCGCGGTCCTCAGAGGGTGTTAACTGTGCAGGTACTTGTTGCATCAGCCCCCAGCTGCCACCGATACAGGAGACAATAATCAGCGGTGCAGCCCATTGCCATTTCAATGCCCCTTTCAATACTCGACGGTATAGCAACTCCAAACGACCAAATATTTGGTCAATAAACAGATTAAATCGATTCGGTTTGACGTTCGCTTTAAGCAGTTTACTTCCCAAAACAGGTGTCAACGTCAATGCGATGAGTGAAGAAAAAATCACCGACATCGCAAGCAAAACAGAAAACTCAGTAAATAGCAGACCTACCATGCCGTCCATAAAGGAGATAGGCAGGAACACCATAACCAAAACCAACGTGGTAGCAATAACCGCAAAACCCACTTCGCGGGTCCCTTTGTATGCCGCAAGCAATGGCTTTTCACCATTTTCGATATGATGGAAAATGTTCTCTACAACAACGATAGCATCATCGACAACCAGACCAATCGATAGAATCAACGCCATCAAGGTAATCAAGTTAATCGAGAAACCAAAATAGTAAGCCGCGATAAACGACGAAATCAAAGAGACAGGAACGGTTACCGCAGGGATAAGGGTCGCCCTTACCTGACCAATAAAGATGTAGAGCACCAAGATGACTAAACCACCGGTAATAAACAAGGTGCTGTACACTTCTGCAATCGAGCGTTCAATGAACACTGTCGAATCATAATCGATCGCTAAACGAGTGCCTTGCGGTAGAAACTTCTGGATGTTTTCAACTTCTTGATGAACTAAGTCCGCCACTTCTAGTGGGTTGGCATCTGACTGCGGCACAATCCCCATACTGACGTTAACCACACCATCACTCTTAAAAGTCGAGTTCTCGTTTTCTGCACCTATGTAGACATCAGCAACATCTTTTAGGTAGATAGGTGTGTTATCTGATGCGCGCTTGACCACCAGATACTCAAAATCTTCTGCCTTGTTATAACTACGAGCCGTACGTACCGACATCACAATCTGATCGTTACGCACTTCACCTCCAGGGCTTTCAATATTCTCACTACGAAGAGCGGAAGTAATATCAGAAGTGGTTACGCCTCGGCCTGCCATCTGTTCTGGCTTCAACTTGACGTACATAACTTTGTATAAGCCACCCGAGATATCGACAGAGCTGACACCTGAGATAAGACTGAACCTGTCAATCAATACGCGTTCAACGTAGTCCGTTAACTGAGTTCTATCCATCTCAGAAGAACTGAGGTTGATATAGAGTGAAGCTTCACCTGAACCGTTGTTTTTGAACACAACGGGATCATCCGCTTCATCGGGTAGTGAACGCTGCGCACGGGCAACGGCATCACGAACATCACTTACGCCCGTATTAAGGTCATAACCAAGATCAAAAGTGATGGTAATACGCGACATACTGTTGCGGGTTGTCGACGATATCTCATCAATACCACTGATACCCGACAGTTGGTCTTCTAATACTGAGGTTATCTGGCTTTCAATAATGGTCGCCGAAGCACCTTCGTAACGAGTACTAATAGAGACAACAGGACTTTCAATGTCCGGCATTTCTCGCACGGCCAACTTATTAAAGGAAACAATACCGAAAACGCACAACAACAAACTTAAAACAACCGCGGCAACGGGTCGCTTAACTGAAACATCCGACAGCAGCATTAGTTAGCCCCTTCTTGCGGCTTTGCTTTCTCTTTAGGGCGGCCATCGCTACCTAACTCAGAAACCACTACGCCATCACGCATATTCACTATGCCCTGCACGACAATTTTGTCGCCAATCGATAATCCTTGCTCTATGACCACTAAATTGTCGACACGAGCGCCCAGCAGTACCTCGGTTCGTTTAGCATTGTTGTCTTGATCAATAACATAGACGTAACGCTTAGTGCCCGAATACTCCAGGGCCTGGACTGGAATAATTGGCGCTTCTATAGCAGGAAAATCCATATTGGCTGATACCAGCATGCCGGGTTTTAGCTCTTCAGATGGATTACTAAAGTGAATACGCACTCTAAGATTAAGCGTTTCTTGGTTAATACGAGAGTCAATAGCAACAACTTGTCCCTCAAACACTTTATTCTGCCAAGCAGCCGTAGTCGCCGTCACTTTCATGCCTTCAGAGAGCTGTGACAGGTAACGCTCTGGCACCTGAAGATCCAACTGCATCACGGATAGATTATCCAGTGTGAGTAACGCCTCGCCTGCCGTCACCATTTTTCCGCGACTAAAATCGATAAAACCAACGGTGCCTGCAAACGGAGAGGTAATATGAAGATCTTTAAGGTTTGCGTTGGCCGCATCTAGGCGAGCCTGAGCAATTTCCACACTGGCTTTTTGCGCATCGATCTCTGTCTGCGTAATGGCATTGCGTTTAACAAGACGCTCGAATTCTTTCAACTTACGTTGTTCATCTTTCAAATACGCTTTTGCCTCAGCGACAGAAGCGCGAGCTTTATCATCATTAAGCTGAATGATCATTTGACCTTGACGCACAGCTTGATTCGCTTTGACAGCAATAGTGTCGACTTTTCCGGCGACTTCGGTAGAGATCTCTACCGATTGCTCAGCTTCCAACTTACCGACCAAGACAAGGGACTGAGAGACATTGTGTGTTTGAACAAGCTCAGTGACGACTGTAACTGTCGAAGGTCCTTGCCTCTTTGCATAAGAGAGTGGTGCTGCTGTAAGAATAGACAGAGACAAAAGACTCAAAACAATTTTATTTTTCATAGTGAGATTCTGCATAGATAAACTAGATATATTGTATCCGCTAAAATCCATTATGAACGTCAAGTAATGTAAAGAGCGAGAAATATTCTGTAAGTGAAGCCGTTGATTGTTTGAGCTTTATGCTCATTTCCTGGCTTCTTTGTCCAAAAAGGCATCATTCAATTCAAAAATACAAGAAAAGTCTTTACAGCATTTACGAGTTTGCTATGATGCGCTCCGCACTTGAGCAATGTGTTGGGAAAACATTGCTTAAGCTATTCCTTAATGAGAATAGAAAACACCCTGGAGGGGTTCCCGAGTGGCCAAAGGGATCAGACTGTAAATCTGCTGGCACTGCCTTCGATGGTTCGAATCCG